>JASFHU010000681.1:0-3517 GCA_050123055.1 Anaerolineae bacterium | reverse complement strand
CCGCAGCATCTTTAGCCGGGCCCTCCAGCAGGCTTTGCGCCAGAGCCTGGACGCGGGCCAGCAGGCCATCCTCTTTCTCAACCGGCGGGGCACGGCGACCTTTGTGCTCTGCCGGGACTGTGGCTACGTGGCCCGTTGCCCAAACTGCGATGTGCCCTTGGCCTACCACCAACCCTCCCCCACCACGTCCGGACCCGCAGCAATGGCTGCGCCCGCAACCACGGCTACGGCCGCGAGCCTGGTCTGCCACCACTGTAATCGCTGCCAACCGGCCCCCAGGCGCTGCCCTGATTGTGGGGGCACGCGCGTCCGGCACTTTGGCCTGGGCACCGAGCGCGTGGAAAAGACGGTGCGTGAGCTGTACCCCGGTGCGCGCCTGCTGCGCTGGGACCGGGACACGGCCAGCGGGCCCGATCACGAGCGCTACCTGCAGACCTTTGTCGACCATCGCGCCGATGTGCTTATCGGTACCCAGATGATCGCCAAGGGGCTCGACCTGCCGTTGGTTACCCTGGTAGGCGTCATCTCGGCCGACACAGCCCTCCACCTGCCCGACTATCGTGCCGCCGAGCGTACATTCCAACTCCTGACCCAGGTGGCTGGCCGGGCAGGCCGCAGCCACCTGGGCGGTCAGGTCATCGTCCAGACCTATCATCCCGACAACTATGCCATCCAGGCGGCGGCCGGCCATGACTTTGCGGCTTTCTACCGGCAGGAGCTGGAGTACCGGCGCAGCCTGGGCTATCCACCCTTCAGCCGGATGCTGGCCCTGCGCCTCAGCCATTCAGATCCGCGCCGCTGCCAGGCCGCGGCTCACCGGCTGGGAGAATGGCTGGCGACCGAGATCCGGCGCCTGAATCTGAGGGCCGACCTCATCGGCCCTGCTCCCTGCTTCTACAGCCGCGTGCGGGGTCGCTACAGGTGGCAGATCGTCATCCGAGCATCCGATCCCGCCTCTCTGCTGCGCGATGTGGCCCTACCGCGGGACTGGCAGATCGACGTGGATCCCATTACCCTACTGTGAGGATTGCGACATGAAGCTACTGCTGATCCGCCATGGCCAATCGGTGGCCAATACAGAGGGACGTCTGCAGGGTCAGTTCGATTCACCACTGACAGATCTGGGCCGCGACCAGGCCCAGGCTTTGGCCCGCCGGCTGGTGCGTGAAGAATGGTCCATCTCGGCCGTCTATGCCAGCGATCTAAGCCGGGCGGCCGAAACAGCCGAGATTCTGGCGACCGGACTGGACGCCCCCCTCGCGCTCGATGAGCGCTTGCGCGAGTACGATGTCGGTGTGCTCACCGGCGTCGTCTGGCGCGAGATCGAACACCTATACCCCGACATCTGGCATGCTCTGCACCACGACACGGCCCGGGGACAGATTCCCGGAGAGGAGGGCAACGGGCCCTTTCATGACCGCCTGGCCTCCATGCTGTCCGAAATCCAGTCCGGTCACGACGACGAGGAGTCTGTGGCACTGGTGTCGCACGGGGGAAGTCTGGGCATGATCTTGGTCCACCTGCTGGGTATGGAACCACAACGACCGAGCCCCTTTCGCTTCGGCAATGTTTCCCTCAGTGTGGTCGAGTTCAGCGCGCGCGGCCCCCTACTTCTCTCCCTGAACGACATGTGCCACCTGGACGGCGACTTGCGCTGAGGCGCCCTTGGGGGAACAGTTTGTCAGATGAGGGGTCCTATGCTATACTAGCGCCGTTGGCCCCTGTAGCTCAGAGGATAGAGCAGTGGTTTCCTAAACCATGTGTCGCAGGTTCGAATCCTGCCAGGGGTACTGGGCCCTTGACCAGGGCCCTTTTTTCCTCCCTCACCAGGCACTCGGTAGCACCCCGTCCGAGTCTCAGCGCCTCCCTGGCTGGCCTTTCCAGGTCGCCACCCATTCGGCAGCCGCGCGCTCCAGCCGCTTCTTGCTGATGTTGCCCATCAAAGCGCCTGTCGCTTTTTGCCGCCAGGGGCTATGCTGTGGTAAAATCAGATCTTGGAAATCGTTGCCTCGGGCAGAATAACACGAACGGCTGCCAGTGGGCATCGATGAAACTCAGGAGGATAAGAATAGACATGAGTCGACAACCGAAACGTGACCTTCGAAGAAAGCAGCACAGGCAGCGCAAGGTGCGCTATCTGCGGGCTCGTTTGGAAAGGACGAACGATTCCCAGCAGCGCCAGCGTCTGATCGCCAAGATCAAAAAGATCAGCCCTGGATCCCCCGTACCAGCCCGGTAGGCAGGCTGCATCTTTTCCCTAACCCCCGACAGTGGGAACTCTTTACGTTGTCGGTACGCCGGTGGGTGATGTCCATGATCTCACCCGACGGGCGGCGCGAGTCCTCGCCCAGGTGCCGCTCATCGTCACCCCCAATGAGAGACGAGCCCAGTGCTTGCTGGACCGGCACAACATCCCTACAGATCTGGTTTCTGCCGGGAGCGCGGCTGCCCTGGATGCCCTGGCAGCCGGCGATCTGGCCCTGCTGACCCCAGGCTGGTCCCCAGGGCTGGCCACGCCTGGCGACCAGTTGATCGCCGCGGCCATCGAGCGAGGATTCCCTGTTGTCTCTTGCCCCGGCCCTGCCCTTTCGCTCACCGCCCTCGTGATCTCGGGCCTGCCAGCCGATAGCTTTGTCCATCTTGGCGAGTTGCCCCGGCAGCAGCCTACCCGCAACGATTTGTTGGCCTCTCTGGCCGCCGAACATCGCACCCTGGTTGTCATCATCCCGCCCCAGGACCTGCCCACAACCTTGCAGGACCTGCACGCCATTTTGGGCCAGCGTCCTTTGGTAGTCGTGTCGGCGTCCGAGGGCAGGACCGGTGTCGCCTGGAGGGGTACGCTGGGCGAGTACCCTATTGGCGCCCAAACTCTGGCTGCCGGGGCTGGCGGACCTTCCCTGACAGGGGGACATTCGGCAGAATCGCCAGAACCGTTGCCAGACCAGCAAACTTCAGGCCGGGTGGTCCTGGTCATCGGGGGCGCGCGGGGACAGGACGTCCGCTGGGAAGAGGAGCGGCTCCGTGCCGAGGTCCATGCCTTGCGTCAGCAGGGTCTGAGCGCGAGCCAGATCGGCCGGCAACTGGCGGCCGCATCGGGCTGGCCCCGGCGCGACATCTATCGCCTGGCCGTGGTAACCGCGCCGCCCGGCGCGGACATGGGAAGGGATTCACATGAAGAACCGGAACGAGATTGAGCTGTATCCACTCAGGTTTTCCCCACTGTTGGTAGAAAAGGTATGGGGAGGGACGCAGATAGCGGAGCGTTTCCAGCAGGAGGAACCTGCCGGTCGGATGATCGGTGAGGCATGGGTCGTCTGGGATCAGCTCGTCGTTGAGAACGGTACCCTGCGTGGCAAGCGTTTGGCCGATCTGGTGCGTGATGATCCCGACCCGATCTTGGGTCACAGGCTTGTAGCCGGACAGCAGCACGTTTTCCCCTTGCTGGTCAAGATCCTCGATGCGCGGAAAACGCTCTCTGTGCAGGTCCACCCGGACGACAGCTATGCCAGGGCACGGG
>JASFHU010000680.1:0-3519 GCA_050123055.1 Anaerolineae bacterium | reverse complement strand
GCCTGTTTCTGTGGTATAATGGGTCCGAGCTGGTTCGGAACGACAAGCCCGGTTGCCGGTGCCGAACATGCCCGGACCTGGGCAACAGTAAAGTCCGAGGGAGCCGTTGCGAAAAGGGGTTGCCTTCTGCGCAGCGGTTAGCGTCGCTGGGTGGTCACATTAGTTAACAGGAGGAGGCATCATGACGAATGACGAGCTGGAACTGGGGGCTGGCCAAGATCAGCCAGACGACCAGGAGCACCTGACCGTCTCTCGGGACGAGATGGAGTCGCTGCAAGCGGAGGTGGCCGAGCTGCGACAGCAGACGGCCGAGATGGAGGCCGCCAAAGCAGCCAAGAGGCACGGCTGGCGCCGGTTTGCAGTGATCCTGCTGATCGTTGCCGGTTGTCTGGTGGCCGCCGTTGCCAATGTGACCCTCTGGGTCCGGGCGATCGTGCTGGACACCGATGCATGGGTGTCCGCGGTCGGTCCGCTGAGCCAGGATGAGGTCATTGTCGACGCGGTGAGCGCCTACGCGGTTGGGGAGGTGTTTAATGAGTTCGATGCCCAGGCGCTGGCCCAGGAGGCCCTGCCCGAGGAGCTCACGTACTTGAGCGGTCCCTTGGTCAGTGCGCTGGAAGAACTGATCCGCGACGTCGTCGCCAAGTTGATCGCCAGTGACCAGTTCAACGCCATCTGGGTAGCCGTCAACCGGGCGGCCCACAAGGCCTTTGTTGGCGCCCTGCATGGTGACGGAGGACTGGTGAGCTTGACGGAAGGGAAACTCGTCGTCGATCTCAGCGATCTCTTTGGCTTTGTTCAGGGTTCGCTGGGTTTGGGTGCCGTGGACCTGTTCGAGGAAGCTGGCTGGGGTACCTTTGTCCTCTTTGAGAGCCAGCAGGTCGCCGTGCTGCAGCAGGTGCTGAATACGTTGGACAGAGCGGGCATTTGGCTGGCCGTTGGGACACTGGCTCTCTTTGTTGTTGCCTGGCTGGTGTCGCTCTGGCGGCGTCGCACCCTGTTGTGGATTGGGGTGGGTGTGGTCATTACGATGACCCTGACGCTGATCCTGTATGCCCTGTTGCAGCCTGTGCTGTTGGCCTCGATCGCCGATCCTCTAATCCGGACGGTGGCTGATGCAATCTGGAACGTGGTGACGCGGGGTTTGGTCTGGCAGACGGTCTTTTTCCTGGTCATCGGGGTACTCCTGGCGATTGGGGCAGCCCTCGCTGGCCCGAGCCGCCGGGCGGTAGCCTTTCGCAACTCAGTCAGCACGCAGGTGGACCGCCTGAGAAAGTGAGCTTTGCGGACAAAAGAAAGTCCAGTCTCAACCAGCAATGGATGTGAGACTGGACTTCTGTGTTGTCTGCCGCGGCCAGGCCGTCTAGGGTTGTGAGTTGTCTATTCCCTCGGTCTCACCTGCCTGGACCTGTGTTTCCTGGACTTTTTGTTCCGTCGCTTCCGCCTCAATAGGCACCGTCACTGCGGCCGTATCCGCGACCTCTGCAGGTACTTCTGTTTCCGCAGGCTCCTGAGCCAGGGCACGCTTGTTCGCCCGCCACCAGAGTATCAGCAGCCACACTGCAGCCGCCAGGGCAAAGGCCAGGTCCAGCCACTGGGCCAGTCGCCACGGCCCCAAGTAGATCGCCTCGTCACCGCGGGTGAACTCCAGGAAGAACTGCCCGCTGAAATAGAGCAGCCCGTACATCAAGAAGGAAGCGCCGGCAAAGGGCCAGTGTCCTCTCAGCAGCCAGAAGCCGGCAAACAGAACCACGGAGAAGGCAAGACTTGCTACCTGGGTAGCGAACCTAGAAGCCTCTACGCCATAGATGTCGGGCAAGATGGCGTAGCCAAAACCCTCGCCCAGGACACCGTAAGCACAACCGCCCATCAAGCAGGCCGCCCAGCCGAAAGCTATGCCCAGCGCCAGGCCGGGTGTTACCACATCAGCCAGTTCCCAGAAGGAGACGGGGCGTTCACCCGGCTGGCGAAGTAGGGCGAACAGGACTATCACCAGCAGCCCGCCCAGGAAGGCGCCATGAAAGGACAGCCCGCCCTCCCAGATTCGGAGCACACGGGCCCAATCCTCGGCAAAGGCTTGCCAGTTGGCCAGCACATAGCCGATCCGCCCGCCGACGATGCCGCCGATCACGGCCCACAGACCCAGGTCCAGGGCCAGAGTGCCATCCTTGAGTTGCCTTTTGCCCTCGAAATAGGTCAGCACCAACCCCAGGATCAGTCCCAGATCCAGCAGGATGGTGTAGGTGGGAATACTGAACCTACCAATGGTGAACAGTGTTGGGTGCATCGCTGCTCCTAACCCGAACGGTTCACAGGTTGGCTATTCCTGCAACCCTTCGACGATGCGCGCGTAGCGGTCGGTGAGTTCCTGGGCCTGGCCGTCGGTCTGCGCCTCAGCATAGATGTGGAATCGAGGAAAATCAGGATCGGGCAATACTAGCACCCATTCCCCTTCGCCCAGCAGGATCTTGATGCCGTCAATCAGGTCGGCACGCCGATCCTTGTACTGCTGATTCAGCAGGCGCATCACCGTGCCTTTTACCTCCCAGGGGCACGAAACCTGACGATGGGCGATGTAGAACTTGGGCAACCCGGCTACAACGTCGGCCAGGTTGGTCTGCTGAGTAGCCAGGAACTCCAGAAGCTTGGCTGCGGTCATCAGACCGTCTATGGCAGCCTGGAACTCGGGGAAGACAAAGTTGCCCATGCCGTCGGCGGCCATGATCACCCCTTCGCGGGCCGACATGTTCATCAGATCGTGCAGGTCCATCTTGCAGCGCAGGATCTGCCCACCGTGCTCGGCAGCGATCCTTTCAAAGATGCTCGGCATGTGGACCGGAACGACCACGGCGCCGCCGGCATTCGCTTGCAGGGCCAGCGTGGCCATCGCGGCGCTGGCAACCACTTCTGGTACAGACTGGCCGTGGTGATCCACCAGAAAGATCTTTTCGCCCCCTACGTCCAGCCGCACGCCCAGTTGCCTGTCCAACACACCGGTGATGAGGGTGAGCTCTTTGAGATCTTTTTCGAACTGGTCGGGCGTCACCGACATCTTTTCGCCGTCTACATTCGCAGCCAGGGGCACCACGTCCACGCCGAGTTCCGTCAAGATGTGCGGCAGCACGTCTGCCGTCGGTGCGTAGGCATAGTCGACCACGATCTTGAATTCGGCTTGACGAATGGCATCGGCATTCACTGCGTCGAGGAATCCCTGGGTATAGGTTTCAATCACCCCTGGTGCATAGGCGATGGTGCCGATCTCGTCGAGGTAGACCCGTCGAAAGTCCTCCCGGAAGAACACGCGCTCGATGCCACGTTCGGAGCCCTTGCTCAGATTGTGACCCTGCCCGTCGAAGAAGCGAATGTCCACCACACGCTGATCAAAGGGGGACAGGCGGACATGGACACCGCCGAGCGCATTGGTGACCTTGGTATAGTAGCGGGCTACCGGAATGGGCATGGACCGCAAGTCACTGGCGTGGATGCCGGCTGAGGGCAGGCCAGAGATAACGGCGCGTT
>JASFHU010000679.1:0-3521 GCA_050123055.1 Anaerolineae bacterium | reverse complement strand
CAGATCATCCCAGTGCGCCGCAGAGAACCCCTTTGCGTCATCCACTTCGCAGCCGCCGTTATAGACCTCCAGAGCAAAGCAACCATCCAACGGGAGCAGGTCCTTCGACATCTGGCCCGACCAGTAGGGATGGGCCATCACCACGAGTCCGCCCGCGTCGTGCAGCCTGTTGACAGCTTCTTGCATTGAAGTGGATGCCCCTGCGCTGAGGTCAGGTGGGCGTCTCGCCCCCAGGCCGACCAGGTGGAACAAGCCGGCCTGCGGATCGATTCCATCCAACTCGACGCCACTGATGGTGATGAAACCGTCGCCCACAGCCCTGCCCTCTGACCAGGCGCCGTGGTCGGTCAGGGCCAGAAAGTGGTAGCCTCGTCTCGCATACCACCCGATGACCTCCTCTGGTGCCAGCTCGCCATCAGAGGCGGTGCTGTGGATGTGCAGACTGCCTTTGAACCAATGCCCTGGACGAGTAAATGGGTTAGTGAACTGCATATAGAATCCGAGCCTATCCTCTCTGAAGCGTCAGTCTCTCTGCCGTTTGGAGTGCTTGAATCGCTTGCAGGTCGCGGCCATCGGCCGGCCCTGTTCGGCCCGCTCCTCTTGGGGGCTGGGAAAGAGCTTGACGCCCATTGAACACAGAACGACCTGCAATTCCCTGACATCCAATTGCCTTGGCGTAATGCCACCTTTGCTGCACAGCGCCGCTGCCACACCCGCCGCCTGGCCGATCTCCATCATGTTGCCCATACTCTTGCCCGCTGCAAGGCCCAGGTGGGTAGCAGATCCGCATCGTCCGGCCACCAATAGGTTCTCCACCGGCCTCGGTAGCAGGCATCTGTACGGGTAGGCACAGCCGGGCTTCATCGGGGCCATGACGTACGTCGAATCGATGCTGCCATATTTGCGCGCGATGACGTCCTCGAACTCGGTGCCCTGGCGGGCATCCTCCACCGTGTACACGTATTCGCCCACGATCCGGCGCGTCTCTCTCACCGCCACCGCAGCCCCTGTTCTCATCAAGTAGCATTCCTCCAGGCCTGGGAGCTGGTACGTTCTGGCAATCTGGACGAAATCGATAGCAACCTGGAGCCCCGACCGCTCTGCAAACGTGAGATCCCTCACCCTGGTGCCGTCAACGTCTCCGATTCCGCTCATACCGCCGTTGTTGACCGACAGCACGCCTGGGATGGTCGTCCTGTCGAAGGCGTACCAGTCGGAGACACAGTATCCTTCCGCTCTGGCCCGCTCAAAGATAGCCTGAAACTCAGGGGGGTATCCCTCCTGAAACGAGTAGTCGCGGTTGAAGGCCAGGGCCCGTTCTACATCGACGTTGGCCACGGCGAACACCAACGAAGCCGGCATCAGGCCTTCCCCGTTCTCTCCACCCATCACCATCTCAGCGCCAGCATAGTAGGTGACGTCGCCATCGCCAGTTGCGTCCACCACGACTCGGGCTGAGAAGACGTTCTGCCCATCCTTGCCACTGACTATGACCCCCTGCACTGTGCCCTTGTCCATCAGTACGTCTGTGACCGGACTGTACAGCCGGTAGTGGCATCCGGCTTCTTCCAACAGCTCAAAGGCTGCGAGCCTCAGATACTCAGGGTGGATGTGCAAGCCGTCGCCATCGATGTCATTCGACTTGCCCCCGATCGAGGCCTGCGGGCCCAGGCTTCTCACCTTGGCCACAAAAGCGTCATGCACGCCGCCACGCTCTGAGCCGTTGATGAGCAGCCTGTTTACGGGCATCCACAGGGCCAGGGCCGCCACACCGCCGAAAAAGCTTCTGGCTTCCAGGAGCAGAGTCCTGGCACCTTGCCGGGCCGAAGCCAGGGCTGCCCCCAATCCTGCCGGGCCACCGCCGGCGACGATGACATCGTAGGCCGCGCCAGCGTCCGGGATCTTGCTCTCAGTTCGCGTCCTTGACAGCATGCACATCAACCCAAACGGCAATGAGCGTGAACCCAATCTCAAAGATGAATGCCCTGCAAAAGGGTCAGTGGAGTCAAAGATGATTTCTGGGCACCGATTCGATCCAGTGCTTTGTGAAATGCAACGCGCTATTGACCCGTACCTCCAGCTCAATGGTTATGTGAAAGTGTGTTGCTGATGCCTGCACGGCAACATCAGCGCGCGCCTCGATCAGGTGGTTGGGGCGAACAATGCGAAAGAGGTGTCGTGCCTTCGCACTGGCGTCAGCGGGATCATATGGGTTTACGTCCAACCTGGACGAGGACTCGCGCTCGACGACGGTCGTATCGCCTACGCGCCAGCTCGCGCCCCACTGGAGGTCGACGATCGCGCGACCCGTTAGCTGGTCACGAGTGACGTGCCAGATTGGCGGATCCGGGGCGTCGGTATGGCGGGATACCGACCTGAGCGAGGGATAGAACTGGGGTACCGTCGCGCTTCCCTGTGCCGGGACGATGGGCAGGATGAGGCGCGAAGGGTGGTCTGGCCCCCAATACACACGATTGGTGGCCGCTTGGGGCGTAGGCCACACGTTGGGCCAGTCCGCGCTGGCGATGCTCAGCCTGATGCGGTGGCCCTTGGCAAACATCCAGGCGGTACAGTCGATCTGGATTTCCAGCTCATAGAGTTCGCCCGGTGTCAGAGGCTTTGGCTTGCTGAGTGACTCGCGGCGCGTGGCGTTAAGCATCCCTTTCGCCACCAGGAGTGACTTTCCGTCTGGCGCTACGTCGCAGAGGCAGACTGCGAAACCGATCACCGGCGCAGAAGATGAGACGTGCAAAACTGCCCCCGGCCAACCCAGAATGTGGACATCCTCGACCAGGGGGCGGCTTGTGTAGACCAGAGAGAGCGCTTCGTCGGGTCGCTGGTCGCCAGGCAATCCAAAGGCGACGCCACCCGACCACAGTCCGCCCGTCACGCCAACCGTGGGATCATAGTCGAAAGCATCGACACCGGTGGCGCCAGCGCGAGTGCGCTCGGTGTCCTCTGCGAGCCTACCTCCTTCGCCCAGATACAGGGATTTTTCGCCAGTGCCAGGCGGCGGCCAACTGGCTTCGGCACGCCACTCCCCGGGTGTATCGAGACGATCGGGATCAGGGGGCTGGTAGCGCTGCATGAAGACCACTACCGGCGCCTCATCTATGATACCGGTCTCTCTACCCTTACACCAGTGGTCCAACCAGCGAAGCACTTCGCGCAGGTAATCGATGCGCGGGCCGGGGATCGCCATATCTGGCATGGCGTGGTTCCAGGGGCCGATAAGCACCTTGCGCGCGGCTTCCAGTGCCTGATATAGACGCATAGGCGGGTTGGGATAGCCGTCACGCCAGCCGCCGATGAGAAAGGCAGGGCATTGGATGCGGTGAGGAAAGTCACGCACCGATCCATTGCGCCAGTATGGCCCGTCGGTCTGGTGACGGTACCATTTGAGCAAGTAGGGCTCGTCGTGAGCCAGGTGGTGCTCCCAGACCTCAGCCCAGGCGTCACCCGACCATTCGGGGTAGGGTGGCAGGGCGTTCCTGGCTACCATCTGGCCGCCATAATAGGCA
>JASFHU010000678.1:0-3525 GCA_050123055.1 Anaerolineae bacterium | reverse complement strand
ACACCAGGCTGGACGTCACGTCCCCGTCCTCCACATCGCTGGCACTGCCGCTGAAGTCGACCGACTCCCCCTGCTCATAGCTCGCCCCGTCTGCCGGGCTGCTGATGGTCACCGTGGGTGGAGTGTCAGCCGGGTTCACCGTGATGGTGATCTCGTCCATGCCGTTCAGCCCGCCGCTGTCGGTCGCCGTGGCGGTGATGGTGTGCGTGCCAGCCGACAGGTCAGACCGGGAGAAGGATCCCCCCATGCCAATCTCACCATCACGGCTCGATTCCCACACCAGGCTAGCCGTCAGGTCCCCGTCCTCTGAGTCACTGGCGCTACCGCTGAAATCGATCGACTCTCCGGCCTCGTAGCTTGCCCCATCCGCCGGACTGCTGATGGTCGCCGCGGGTGGGGTGTTGGCCTCGCTCACCGTGATGGTGATCTCATCCAGGCCCACCAGGTGGCCATCTTCGGCTGTCAGGCGCAGTATATAGCTGCCTGCTTCGGAGAAACTGGCCCTCGTATCCACCGCACTGGCGTCGCCAAAGGTCACCGTACCCGGCCCGCTCTCCTGGCTCCAGACGGTCGTCACCACCCCCGGTGGATTGGGCAACCCGTCATCGGTCACCGTACCATCCAGCGTTGCACTGCCGGGCAAGATGATGGTCTGATCTGCCCCCGCGTCTACGATGGGCGCCTGGTTCCCCGACTTGGTGAAGGCCATTGTCTTCACCGGAGCACTGGTCCCAAGCTCGTAGAAGCTGACGGTGAAGCTATTGCCCGAGACATCAACCGTGGCGAAGCCGTTGGAGGGTAAGCAGTAGTCTGCTCTTTCTGGGATGCAGCCGTTGGGGCCTGCACCCGCAGATCCGGTGACAAACTGCTCAAACGAGTGGGTTACCTCAGGAATGCGAGTATCGTCGATCTGTACGTAGGCGTTGGTGTGCTCGTGACCGTGGAACGTGGCGGTGACAATCGAATGGTTGTTGAGAACCTCAATGAGACTCTCCACAATGGGATCCAGGGGACAGATGCGCGACGTGCAGGAGCAATGGCCGTCCAGACAATAGATGGGGCCGTGGAAATAGATAAACGCGTGGGTCAGGCCACGCATCTCGGCTGCAGACAGATCACTGTCTATCCAACTCACCTGTTCGGAAGTGAGATTATCTGCATCCCCCAAGACATCGACGCCAATGAAATGCGAATTGCCATAGTCAAACGAATAGGTCAGATCTTCTCTTAGGGCGCTATAGTGGGTTGCACCCAGGGCCTGCGCAGTAGCCTGCATGTCGTAGTACGACTGCCAGCCGGCAGTATTGTTCCTGTCGTGATTGCCGCGCACGGGGAGCGTCTTGTCGAACATGCCATTGTCAGAGTAGCCATTCATGGCATCCCGCCAGGCGTTCATGCCCGATAGGGTAAACCCATCCGACTCGAGATCCCCCTCGTAGATAGTGAGATTGGGGTTAAGGAGTGCAGCCTGGTTCGAGAGGGCGGCGAGCTCATCACGTGCATTCTTCGTATCGCCCCATGAGACAAAGCGGAAGGCATCCGACGCCGTCGCCTCGTCGCTGTTTGCCAGGTGCAGCGCATAGCTGCCAGGTTCGGGGAAGCTGGCACCCATGGCCAAACCACTGGTGCCGGCGAGCATCACCGCTGCGGAAGCATTGCCCAGGACACAGCCTATGCCAAAGGCAGCCACCAGCAACAACCGCAGCACAACCGCCAGCGTCTTTTCTGTCGAGTCGGATTTGGGCATGAGAGCTCTGAACTGAACTCGTACCATCTCTGCCTCCTTACTTCCAGATCGCCCGACACAGAGCCTGACGATGCATCAGCGATGGGAGCACCCAGCAGTGGAAAAGCAGAAAGCGCCGAAAGCAAAGAGCTGGCTACTGCCAGGGCTGCCTTCGGCGCTCCCAGGAAAGATCCACGCTCTCCGCCGCTCAAGTGGGGCAACTATGTTATTGTTTGTGTTCAGAATATATTATACCATACACTGTCAACCCCTCGTCGGACTTGACTTGAGGCCGGTAAGAGACTCTGTGGTTTGTCATTCTGACCACTTTGCGCTACAATGGCCCCAGGGATAGAAAGCACCCTGCGTTGAGAACACTACCCAGGGCATTGGCCTGATCGGCGCACACAATCTGACGCAGCATTTCATCGTACAATCGGGCCGCTGGCGTGCATTCGTAATGACGTAGGCACCTGCTGGTAGTAGTGAGCGGACTGCTTACCTGCGCAAGGCTGAGGTCATCGATCAGACAACGCTAAGATCAACTGGGGGAATAGCTATGAGTGCTCCTGATTGGGAGGAATGCAAGACATGTGGGGGCCGCGACCTGTGTCACGGCAAAGAGACATTGGCCGGGCATGGCATGTCGAGCCAGACCTTCTACGACCTGGTTGCTCATGATGCCGACGCTCTTGCCTTTTTCGAGCGGCGGGCCGAAGAGTTGCTAGAACTCCAGCGACTGACCGGCATGGATACACGCTGGATGATCCTGCATGGCTTGCACAATGGTGCTACCTGGGCGTTGAACCGAAGCCAGGGAACTGTTCAGAAAGTGCCTGGCCAAAGCGAGGGAAGGAGGTGATGGACGGGCAAAGTGAACGGATTTCAACCCTTGCTCAGCAAACAGTGGAACGTCTAGATGCGAAGAAAGGAGTGCAGCATGGGCGCAAAAAGGATTCTAATGCTCGTCGGGGATTACGTAGAGGACTATGAGGTGATGGTGCCCTTCCAGACGCTGTTGACGATCGGGCACAAAGTGGATGCGGTCTGCCCCGATAAGAAGGCCGGGGATCAGGTGCGGACGGCGGTGCACGATTTTGAGGGAGACCAGACCTATAGTGAGAAACGCGGTCACAACTTTGCGCTGAATGCCACCTTTGATGAGGTCAAGGCCGAGGATTACGACGCGCTGGTGATCCCCGGTGGACGAGCGCCAGAGTATATCCGCCTGAATGAGCAGGTCTTGCAGATGGTGCGCCATTTCGCCGAGGCGGATAAGCCGATTGCCGCGATCTGCCATGGGGCACAGGTACTGGCGGCAGCGGGCGTGATCGAGGGCAAAGAGTGCAGCGCCTATCCCGCGGTGGGACCCGACGTGACCCGGGCAGGCGGCACCTATATGGACATCCCGGTGGACGGGGCGCACGTCGACGGCAAGCTAGTCACGGCGCCGGCCTGGCCAGCGCATCCAGAGTGGCTGGCCAAGTTCCTGGATGTATTGGGGACCAGGATCGAGCTATAGGTCGGCGGCTGTCCGCACAATAAGGATTCGGGCGGAACGAGGAAGCCGGGCCCGTCACTGGGCCTGGCTCTGGCTTTGATGGCTCCCCCAAAGCTCGGTCCTCAGGCTGCCGTAGGCCAGCTAGCCGGCGTACCCCCAACCGCGCAGCTTCTCCTGGACCTCTTCCATCTCCTCATCAGAGAGATCAGGCTTCGAATCACCATCCTTGTATACGTTGGTCTGGCTGTGGGTCACCGGTCGGGCTAGAGGCGAGGAAGCTGCAAAAGCCTCGCTGAGG
>JASFHU010000677.1:0-3525 GCA_050123055.1 Anaerolineae bacterium | reverse complement strand
CAGCACCTCGTCGATCATCCGGAACCTGCTGTCCAGGTACAGCAGCTCCTTGTCCAGGAAAAAGCAGTAGGCACAGGCCAGGTTGCAGGCCGCCCCTGTTGGCTTGGCCAGCACGTGGATGCGGGGTGGGCTGCCGCTACTCATGCGTCACCTCCGCCGCCGTCGTTTTTCTCGACGCATCAAACACGACCTGGTCGTACCACCAGAGTCGCTCAAAGAAAGCGCGGGCGCGTACCTGGCGCTGAGGTTCACCTGGGAGAGCCTCTGTACGGGCTACAATCTGGGCAATGGACCGTTGGCCGTCAATGGCCTCGTATAGCCGTTTCTCATTGCGGTCGATGGGCAGGACCAGGTCGGTGTAGGTGTGCGCCTGGTTGATGAGCACCCCGGCGGCGCCAGGGGGCAGGTTCTTCTGAACGCAGATCGTCCTGGGCTGGCGGATCGGCACATAGTCTTGCCAGCGATTGCCGCTGGCCCGGATCAATTGGCTTTCACCCGGATGGTCGTCGCGGTAGGCGATGATACTGTGCCGGGCGATGGTGCCCCGGTACAACTCAACCGCAGCATACTGCTCCCGCTCGGGAAGTTTGGTCAGGCGCGCCGCGTGAGGGGAGGCAGCCAGCGCACCACACCTGGGCAGGTACTGGGCCTGCCGGTACCAACGGCCAAACTTGCATCCGTTTCGCTCCACGAAATCGAACAACTGGGGCACGGTATAGGCGCGGTCTCGGGGGTGCAGCAGCGCGTCGGCCAGGGCATCGGAACGGCGCATGTCAGGCGACTGGCGCAGCACGGGCGCCAGAGGGTGCCCATTGGGCAAGGTCCTGAGCACGGCGATCAGATCCTCGATCTCACGCTTGGAAGTACCAACTCCAAGTTGGCGGCAGTACTCCTGGATCATGTAGATGCCACTCCGGCCGTAGGTAGCGTACACCATTAGGTACATCGCTCCATCCGGCTTGAGGACAGCACGCAAATCGCGCAAGCCCGTGTCGGGGTCAGCCAGGTGATGGAGCACCCCGGTGCAGACGATCTTGTCGAAGCGGCGACCCAGTTCTTGAACGCGCTCGATGGGGAGTTGGTGAATCTCGAGGTTCTTCAAGTCGTACCTGCGCTTCAGCTCTCGGGTATGGCGCAGACTGGTGGCGCTGCTGTCGATTCCCGCTACGCGGGCGGCGGGCTGGCGCAGGGCGTGCTTGGCCGCCTGAGAAGTCCCACAGCCAGCGATGAGGATCTCCAGATCATCGCGGTATGCCGCCTTGGGCCACATCAGGTGATACTCGACACGCAGGCGGTCCGGGTCGCTCCACGATTCGCGGTAGCGGTCCAAACTGGCGACCGGCGGCGGATAGGGGTGATCGTCATAGAAGGCCTCTACCTCATCCGCTGGAACTGTACGTGCTGTACCTGGCTTTGCCCGCTCATTCATGATCAGCCTGTAGACGCCTGCGCCTTGCTACTCTCATCTCTTGTTCTCGTTCTCCCAGGGATAGACCAATCGCCACTCGCGCGCCATGTCGACGACGGTCCAGCCTTTTTCCTGCGCCTCGTCGAGCGCTTTGTCCAGCCGTCCAATCATCGAATCACGGTCGTAGGCCCACTCCCGGTCGGCGTCGGTGTGATGGACGAGGCCCATAAAGCGCGTCCCCTCGCCAGCGGCTGTCCACTGGAGCATCTGGTGATCGCCGTCCGAGTTGCCAAAGGCCAGGATCGGGCGGCGGCCGATGAACTTGTGGATGCCGACCGGTTTTCCTTCGTTGTCGTCCACGAAATCGACTTTGGGAATGCGGACCAGGACCGGGCCACTCTCCCGCATCTCGAACTTTGTTTCGATGCTGGAGCCGAGCACCTGCTCGGGTGGGATGCCATACACATCCTCAACCCAGGCCCGCATGAACTCGATGCCGCCTCCTGAGACAATGCAGGTCCGAAAGTCGTTTGCCCGCAGGGTTTCGAGCAGTTCCAGCATGGGCTGGTAGACCATCTCGGTGTAGAGGCGCCCGGTCCTGGGGTGGCGGGCGCTGGCGATCCAGTCCAGGACGACCTGCTCAAACTCGTCGGTCGTGTCGCCTCCGTGCGTGGCCACGAGGATGTCGAGTATGGCTTTCATGCCGCCCTTGAGCGCACCGGCTATGTCGCCATCGAGCACAGCACGGAAAGGCTCCTGCTCTTGCCACTCTGGATGCTGGGGCGCCAGTGCCTTCACACGATCCAGGGCAAACGCCACCTGGAAGTAAAACGGCTTCTCCGACCAGAGTGTGCCGTCGTTGTCAAAGACGGCGATGCGGTCAACGTGCGGCACGAACTCGGCGCCGCCCTCGGCGGTCACCGCCTCGACGAAGCGAAGGATCGACTCCTTGCTTGGCCCTTCATTCCACGAGGGAAGAGGGTCGGCCTCTGTTCTGTTTTTTGTCAAGATTCTCACCTCGGATTTAGGGAATTCTCTCGAAATCGTCCAGATCGCAAACAGGTAGAAGGGCGGCCCCAGCTCACCTTTTACTGCCCGACGTTCAACTGGCGCTGCAGATCGTACAACGGCAGCTGCGACACCCGCAACAGCCCCTCCTGGGCGCGATCGAGATCGACAATCAGTAGGAAAACCACCGCCAGGATTAGCACCAGCACGATCAGTGACAGGTAGTTACGCTTCTCTCCATAGCCGGTTTGCACGCCCACCAGGAACGTAGTGAACAAGGCCACAAGGTACACGCCCAGCAGGATGGTTGGGGGGATCCGAATGTCTATACCAACGGCGACACGTTCGGCGTGCAGGTCGATCACCTCATTCACAGCGCTGATGTACAAGCTGATCGTCGGCAAGGGACTCTCGACGGCCATCGTCTCTGCGCTGGCCCACAGATCGTTGTGGATCTCTTCTGACCGCGTGATGACTGTGGCCAGATCCTCCCCTTCGTGCGCGGCCAGGCGCAGAGCGGTGTACTCGCGCAAAAGATCGCGCGACTCTGTCCTGTACGGCTCCTCGAGATAACCGGCTCGCAGGTAGGTGGTGCCGATGGCATTGGCCTCGGCCATCACCAGGTGGCGTCTCTCAGTGGCAATGCCGGAGCCCATACTGACCACAAACGCCAGCAGGAAGGCCAGCAAGGCCAGGGAGGCACCAGACATGGCCCCTACGCCGGCATCGGCCGCGTCCGGCGCTTTCCGCTGCCTGGCTCTGGTCAGCCGGTAGCCAACTTCCATCGTCGCCAGCATGGCCAGCACAGTCAGGAGATACAACAGCCACATAGGAATTGGATCTAGCGGTTGGCCAGTCACCGTGGCAACGTCCCCCTCTCAAACGAAATCGTACTTCTCACTGCTACACTGTTTGCTTTGGGCTGACTGTTGATGGCGGACGGACGACAAAGGACAAAGGACGTTGGTGCTCGACGTGCTTGGTCCTTCGTCCATCGCCTGTCATCCTCTACGGCCCCCGGTAGAACGATGCATCCCTCCGCCGCGCCGCGCCGGCGGCGTAGGCCGAGATGTCGGCCAGGACGGCCAGGCCCAGCCACAGCCAGTCCA
>JASFHU010000676.1:0-3531 GCA_050123055.1 Anaerolineae bacterium | reverse complement strand
CCGGCCAGGACTGGGACACGGCGGCGGTTAAGTACCAGGCCGTCCTGGCCCTGGAACCGGGTCACGCCGCGGCCACAAGCGGGCTCAACGAAATCCGCCAACAGCGGGAACTCTCCGTGCTCTACGACCGGGGGTTGAAGCACTACCAGGCCGGGCGCTGGCAGCAAGCGACCCAGTACCTCCAACAGGTGCAACGATACGACCCCGCCTACCGGGACGTCGGCACCCTGCTCTTCTCCGCAACCCGCGAGATGGCGCGGTCCCTGGCCGAGCCGGCTACCCCAGCTCAGCCCCAGTCCAGGCGCTGGCTGTGGGTGGCCATCCCAGCGTTCATAGTCCTGCTGGCGATCGCCGGCCTGGGCGGCTATCTCGTCTTTGGTCCCGGCGGAACGTCCACACCCGAGCCACCCGTCACCACCGCCCCTCCCCCCACCTTCACCCCCACACCAACCACAGCGCCTGCGGATGTCGCGGCAACCGCCACTGCAGCCTGGCCGGCCCAGGATGACGACAGGGATGGCTTGAGCAACCAACTGGAAGTGCAGCGAGGCACCGATCCGGACCGGCCAGACAGCGACGGGGATGGATTGGACGACGGCCTCGAGGTCAGCCAGGGCTTGGATCCCCTGAACGTGGACACCGACGGGGATGCCACGCCCGATGCCCAGGACCCACAGCCTGGCCAGGGGCCGACGGCCACACCATCGCCTACCACGGTCTCCACCACTGGTGCGCCCGAGCCGGTCATCGGCCCGCTGAGTTTCTGCTTGCCCAACGAGTTCAATGAGCCGGCGCGGAGATGCACCGTCGGGCGGACGACGTTTAACCGGCCGGTTACGACCATCTATGTCAGTTGGACCTGGGAGAACGTCGAGGCGGGGATGGTGTTCAGACGGGAGTGGATCCGGAACGGGGTCATGGAAAAGGAGACCACGACCTCCCTACAAGCGGCCAACTGGGATTTCGACGACGGTGCGTCCGAGTACACCTTCCTGCAGTACAATCCCGGCCTCGGGGCGGGCAACTGGACCGTGCGCTTTTCGTTGGACGGCGACCTGGTGCAGACGGGTAGCTTTACCATTCAGTAACAGTGAAGCACAAACTCGGGGAGAGCACAACCCGCTCTCGATGACGACGCCCGTTCAGAAACGGGAGCTCTGAGCGAGATATATCGCGAAAACCTGACAGGTTTTCCGAAACCTGTCAGGTTTTGTTGACTCTCCATTCTCCAATCTCCATCCCGCCCCATGTGCATTTTCCATAAACCTGTGCTATAATCCTCTTCACACGCCAGTCCGTTCAGGCATGTGGGTAGTCCATCATCGCACCTTCGCCGATCCAACGCGGCAACCACCTCGTCGTGCCTCGGTCCGGACCCGGCACCGACATTCCGGCCCACCGGCGCCAGGCACGACCCGCCAACAGGATAGGGAGATCGACCCATGACCGAGAATCCCGATCTGGAAATCGGACTCGCCCGTCGCGAGGGTGAGATCTTTACCCTCGAGCTACGCCTGAACGACCCCCGCGACCGGCAGATTCGCGCCCCCTTTCGCGCCACCGTCTCTTTCGACCGGGACCAACTGCGGGCCCAGGAACATGATCCCGAGGCCTATGGCCAGCTCCTCACCGACGCCCTCTTTAAGAACCCAAATGTCCGCAGTGAATTCAGCCAGGCCCGCGCCCGCACCGCCGATCGCACCCTGCGCCTGCGCCTGTTGATCGATCGCAACGCCTCCGACCTGCACCGGCTGCGCTGGGAAACCCTCCGCGACCCCCAAGACGGCGCCTGGTTGGTCGTCAAGGAGCACCTCCTCTTCTCCCGCCTGCTGGCCTCCACCAGTTGGGAACAGGTCGAGCTCCGCGCCAGGAGCGAGCTGCGGGCCCTGGTCGCCATCGCCAACCCTGCCAACCTGGGTGAGTATACACCGCCGGGGAGTCCCGGGCCCCTGGCGCCCATCGACGTAGCGGGCGAGCTGGAGCGCGCCCGGCAGGCTCTGGCCGCTATCCCGGTGACCCCCCTGACCAGCGACCGCGATGCGCAGGAGCGGGTCACCACCAACCGCCTCATCGACGGGCTGCGCCGGGGCCACGACCTGCTCTACCTGGTCTGTCACGGCGCCCTGCTCGCCGACGCCGACCCGCCCGGACCCTACCTTTACCTCGATAAGGAGGACGGCACTGCAGAGCCAGTCCCGGGCCAGGTCATCGCCGAGCGCATTTCGGCCCTGCCGCCCAACCTACGACCCCGCCTGGTCGTGCTCGCCTCCTGCGAAAGCGCCGGCAGCGGGCGCACCAGCGATGCCCCTGGCGCCCTGGCCGCCTTTGGACCCCTCCTCGCCCAGGCCGGCATCCCGGCCGTCCTGGCCATGCAGGGCCAGGTGACCATCGATACCGTCAGCCAATTCATGCCGGTCTTTTTCCGGGAGCTGAGCCAGGACGGCCACATCGACCGCGCCATGACCGCCGCCCGCGGCGTGGTCAGCCAGCGGCCCGACGCCTGGATGCCCGTCCTCTATACGCGACTGCGCGACGCCAGCCTGTGGTACGAGCCCGGCTTTACCGGCGACCCCGACGAACAGTTTGACAAGTGGCGTAGCCTGGGCAGCGCGGTCAACGAAAAGCGCTGCACGGCCATCATCGGTCCCGGCATCGTCGAGATGCTGCTGGGGCCCCGCCGCCAGATCGCCCAGCGCTGGGCCAAGGATCACGGCTACCCCTTTTCGCGCGCCGATCAGGACGAACTGCCGCGCATCGCCCAGTACGTCTCTGTCCAGCAGGACGCCGACTATGTGCACCGCGCCTACCGCGTGGCGCTGCGCAGTGAGCTCGTACGTCGCTACCCGGCCCTGATCCCGGCCGAGTGGGCCCAAAAGGCGCATTGGGATAGCGCCCAGATCGGGCAGGCACTCAAACTCGTGGCCGACGCTCGTTGGGACGACACCTCGCCCGGGCCCCTCCATTACCTGGCTCGCCTGCGACTGCCCATCTATGTCACCGCCAACCAGGGTGACCTGCTCGCCCAGGCCCTGGCCGATGCCGGCGCAGAGCCCCAGGTGCGCATCTGCCCCTGGAATGACACCATCCTCCGCCAGGACTATGCCTTCGACGAGACGCCCACGCCCGAACGGCCGCTGGTCTATCACCTCTTTGGCCACATGAAACTGCCCGACTCCCTGGTCATCTCTGAGGATGAGTACTTTGACTATCTCATCGGCGTCAAAAAGAACTGGGATCTGCTGCCCAACGCGCTCAAGGGCGCCCTCTACAGCACCAGCCTGATCTTCCTCGGCTTCCGCATCGACGACTGGGCCTTCCGCACCTTCTTCCGCATCCTGGTCAACGAACCCAGCTACTTCCAACTCTCCCGGCGCAGCCACGCCGCCGTCCAGATCGAGCCCGACGATGGCCGCATCCAGAACGTCCAGCGGGCGCGCAACTATATGAAAGAGTATTTCGGTCGCCGGTGGTTCAGCCTCTATATGGGGAACAGCGAAGAGTTTCTCAAGGAGCTGGTGGAGCATGCAGAAT
>JASFHU010000675.1:0-3534 GCA_050123055.1 Anaerolineae bacterium | reverse complement strand
ATCACACCCACGCTGGACCGCCCGGTGTACCTGGCTGGATTTGGTCAGAATCGCAGGGCCGAATCAGTGCACGATGAGCTTTTTGTGCGGGCATTGGCCCTGGAACAGGGAGGAGCTCGGCAGGTCATGGTGGGATTGGACCTGATCGGGCTGGGCCGCCAGCATTGCCAGCAGATCGAACGACGCATCGACGAGGAATCTCCCGGCGCGCAGTTGTTCCTGGCCTGCACCCACACCCATCACGGCCCAGACACCATCGGTCTGTGGGGGCCGGATATGATGACATCGGGCGTTGATTCTGGTTATCTGTCCGGTCTGAAAGACAGGATTGTGTCGACGGCGTTGGCGGCTCTGGCTGAGGCGCAGCCAGCCCAGTTGCGCCATGCATCGCTGCCGGTGAGTGGCCTGGCCAAGAACAACCGTGACCCCGAAATCGTGGACGAGGAACTGACCTGTCTTCAGTTCTGTTGCGCGGAAACGTCCGTGCCCCTGGCAACTTGGCTCATCTACCCCTGCCATCCCGAGGTGTTGTCGGACCAAAACCCACACATCACCTCTGACTACCCTGACTCGCTGCGCCGGGCTGTAGAGGCAGAAACCGACGCCCCTTGCCTGTTCATGTCGGGGGCCATCGGCGGCATGATGACGCCCGACGTCGAGGAGCACTCTTTTGCCGAGGCAAAGCAGATGGGGCGGACGCTGGCTCAGGCCGCGCTCGGGGCGCTGTCGGAAGCGGCGGCCCAACCGGTGGAACGCCTGGCGTACTACCGCCAAGAGTACGCCATCCCGATGACGAATCCGTTGTTCCGCATGGCGATGGAGGCCGGGCTGCTACCCAACCGGCTTGATGAGGATGGCACCATCACTACCGAAGCCAACCTGCTCAAGATTGGGCCAGCCTGGATCCTGGGCGTCCCCGGCGAGCTATTGCCCAAGCTGGGGCTGGAATTCAAGCGTGTGATGCAACAGGCGGGGGCCGGAACTGCGGCCGTGGCGGGCCTGACCAACGATGAGTTGGGCTACATCCTGCCCCAGGAAGACTATGCTTACCCAGAGAACCCCTTCGAGCCGGGCGAGCATTACGAAGAAACCATGTCCATCGGGCCGGAAGCAGGGCCGCGTCTGCGCAGGGCATTACAGCAGTTGATTCGCGCTGGTGAAGCGGAGTGAAAAGGTGGCACCTGTGAGGATCGTGATCATCGGTGGGGGAAGCTATACCTGGGGGCCGCTGTTTATCCGGGACATCGTAGTCACGCCTGAATTGGCCGGCAGCACGATCGTCCTGCACGATATCGACCCCGAGGCGTTGGATCTGGTGCACGCGCTGGGGCAGAAGGTCATCCAGGCCGGCGATCGAGCCTTCAACATCGAAAAGAGCTTGAATCTGGGGGAATCGCTCCGGGGGGCGGATTATGTCATCTTGACCATCACCACCGGCGGATTGGAGGCGATGCGCCACGACCTGGAGATCCCGGAAAGGTATGGCATCTACCACTCGGTGGGCGATACGGTCGGCCCCGGTGGCCTGGCGAGGGCGTTGCGCAATATCCCCGTCGTGGTAAAGATCGCCCGGCAGATAGAGGCCATTTGTCCCGATGCCTGGCTGCTCAACTATACCAACCCCATGACGACCCTGTGCCGCGCCGTGGCCCGGGAAACGGGTGTCAAAACCATCGGCCTGTGCCATGAATGGCTGGGTGTGCGCCGCAAGCTGGCGGCGCTCTTTGGCGTGCGCGACCAAGAGGTGCAGGCGCGCGTCGGCGGGATCAATCACCTGACCTGGATCCTGGACCTCAAGGTCCAGGGGCGAGACGCCTTTCCCGAGTTTCAAGAGATGGCCGTCCGCATCCTGGCCGGAGACCTCCTGGTGGACGAGGACGAGCCCAGTTCGTTTGCGGATCATTTCAAGGTAAAGGCCCGGCTATTCCAGATCTATGGCGCGCTACCGGCTGCCGGCGACCGGCACGTGGCCGAGTTCTTGCCCTACTTTATGAGCGACAGGGCAGGGCGCGGTGAGGCCTACGGTGTGCGCCGCACGCCCATCGCCGAGCGCTACCAGTGGCGAGACGAGGCCAGGGGATTCATCCAGGGGTTGCTGTCCGGCGGTGAAGAGCTAGGGCCCCACTTGAGGCAAGCATCTGGCGAGGCGGCGAACAAGATCATCCGCGCCCTGTCGGGGGGCGAGCCCTACACCGGACCGATGAACCTGCCCAACCGTGGCCAGGTCGTCACGCGAGCCGCGCCGCTGGATTCGGTGGTGGAGACCCTGGCCACTGCTGACGCCTCGGGTGTGAACCCTGTAGGTCTGGGACCGCTGCCCAACGGTGTGGCCTCGGTCATCCGCACGCACGTGGACAACCAGGAGATGGTCGTCGAGGCAGCGCTCAACGGAGATCGGGATTTGGCCTTGCAAGCGCTGGTGAACGATCCGATGCTCCACGACCTGGAGGTCGCTGAACCATTGCTCGACGAGATGTTGGAAGCAAATAGGCAATACGATCAAGATTTCTTTGGGAGGAATAGAGCATGACGAGACTAGCAGCTTTGGGTGGCGAACCCACCCGCAAAGAGCCGTATCCCGAGTGGCCGGTGCACGACGAGCGCGACGTCGAAGCGGTAACGCGCGTGATCGAGTCCGGAAACTGGGGCGGTTATCCCTATCCGGGACCGGAAACGGCGGCCTTTCTCCAGGAATTCCTGGCCATGCAGGGCGGCGAGTATGCCATCGCCTGCGTCAACGGCACAGTGACGATGGAGATTGCCTGCCGGGCGGCGGGCATCGGTTGGGGCGACGAGGTGATCGTGCCGGCGTACACCTTTCAGGCGACGGCGGCTGCGCCCATGGCGGCAGGCGCGATCCCCGTTATCGTGGATGTCGATCCCAACACCTACTGCATCGATCCGAAGGCTGTCGAGGCCGCCCTCACCGACAAGACGCGGGCCATCATCCCCGTCCACCTGGGTGCGCAGATGGCCGACATGGACGCCATCATAGAGATCGCAGATAAACATGACCTGATTGTGATCGAAGACTGCGCTCACGCTCATGGGGCCCGGTGGAACAAGCAGGGGGCGGGCACCCTCGGCCATTTTGGCTCCTTTAGCCTCCAGTCGTCCAAGATCCTGACGGCCGGCGAGGGGGGCGTGCTGCTCTGCAGAACGGCTGAGCTGGCCCAACGCGCCGCCGGCATCGCCAACTGTGGCCGCTCACACGCGCCTGGGGGTGGGCCGGAAGAGGGCAACGAGTTCACCATGGGCGGCAACTACCGGATGGGCGAGATTCAGGCAGCCCTGGGTCGGGTCGCGCTGGAACGGTTCCCCGAACAGGCGCGGCAGCGAGAAGAGATGGCCGCTTACGCAGACGAGGCCTTTAGCGAGATCCCCGGCGTGCGCGTTCTCAGGCGCGATCCACGCCACACCACCCGCTCGTTCTACCGCTACATCCTGGCGGTCGACGCCAAGGTGTTCGGCCTGGAGCACGATGCCGTTTGTTATGCCCTGGACCAGGAGGGCATTCCCTGCTGGGTCGGCTAC
>JASFHU010000674.1:0-3540 GCA_050123055.1 Anaerolineae bacterium | reverse complement strand
CTCGTCCTCTGCCCCTTCTTCATCAGCCTGCAGGGCCTGCCGGATCTGCAGTCCTTCGTTGACTGCATCGGCCATGTGATTGACGATCAACTTGATGGCGCGGATGGCATCGTCGTTGGAAGGGATGATCAGATCGATGGGATCAGGATCACAGTTGGTGTCCACCATGGCGAGCACGGGGATGTTAAGGATGTTGCCTTCCTTGACGGCGATCTGCTCGCGTCGTACATCGACGACCAGGACCAGGTTGGGCAGGCGGGTCATGTTCTTGAGGCCGCCGAGCCGCCGGTTCAGTTTGGCGATCAACTGCTCGAGCTTTAGGGTCTCCTTCTTGGGCAGTCGCTCAAAGTCTCCTGTGTCTCGGCGCTGCTCCAACTCGAGCAGGTAGCTGATCCTCTGCTTGATGGTCTGCCAATTGGTGAGCGTGCCTCCCAGCCAGCGCACGTTGACGTAGGGCATGGAGCAGTTCTGGGCGGCCACCGACAGGTTCTCCTGAGCCTGCTTCTTCGTGCCCACGAACAGCACCGTACCTCCCTCGGCAACAGTATCTCGGACAAGATTGTAGGCTTCTTCGAGGCGAACGATCGTCTGTTGTAGGTCGATGATGTGAATGCCGTTCCGCTCGGTAAAGATGAAGGGTTTCATCTTGGGGTTCCACCGCTGGGTACGGTGGCCAAAGTGCACTCCCGATTCCAGGAGTGCTTTCATGGTAATGTTTGCCACTGTTTCCTCCTCAAACTGTTTTATTCTACCACCCTCATCATCCCAGTCGAGAACCGATGCTGTTTTGCAGCCTGCCAACCAGCATAGGCACATCCCGGCCAGTCTGAGGGTGTGTGAGATGATACTACCGAGCCGGAAGTATAACATAGACCTGCCCAATAAGCAAATCATCCGGGCTTTGAGGGATGCCCTCGACAAGTCTCCAACCTCAGGCTCGTCAAGAGGGCCTAGGCCCAAGGGAGTCTCAGGCGCATCTGAATCTCCTCCCCAGGGTTCATTGAATTTGGACAAGGGATGGAGTATAGTAGGGGGGAACAGGTCTGTCCCGGCTGTAACCCAGGCAGCACAGGAGGTTAGTTCTGGCGACGGTGTGCGGGGGACGCATGTCCCCGGAGAGCAACATCGCAAAACAGGTCGCAATCTGGTGGCACGAGGCGGATGAGGCTGTCCGTTCCCGCAGGATACCCCGTGCCCGGCGGTTTTTGCGCTGGGTCCTGGCCTCTTGCCCTGAGGATGAAGAGGCATGGCTCTGGTTGGCCCGCCTGGCCTCCAGTCAGGCCGCGCGACTTGCCTATCTGCGTCAGGCCTACGCTTTCCAGCCGAATAGCCCTCGAGTGCAGGCTGCGCTGCGCGAGGCTCGCCGGCAACAGCTCGAGTCATCGGTGGGCGATCTCAAACATGGGCGCTCTCTGCTGCGCTGCCTGCCTGACGAGCGACATATTCGCCAGCCCTTCGTCCCCTCTGGCAGCAACGGCACAGGTGGCAGCAATGGCACCGGCCGGCTTTTCCTTGCTAGCAAGATGCAGGCTGAGCACAACTCTGCCCGTGCCCCAATTTTCCCGCCCGCCTAAAGATCCACCCTGTGGTATGAGTGGAATTGCCGCACAGCTCGTTCCTGAATGCGCGCCAGCTATGTGCTAGCTGCTACCTCCTCGCCATAATCTAACAACGCCCTGACACTTTGCTCTGTAGGTGCTTCGGCATAGACACGCAATACAGGCTCGGTGCCCGATGGCCGGATGAGTAGCCAGCCATCGTCCTCGAGCCGGTACTTGACGCCATCAAGTGGATCCACCTCAAGTACCGCGACCCCGCCGATGCTCGGTGGTGCGTCGTCGACCAGGCGAGTCACCAACTCCTGTTTTTCGACTGGATGGCGCAAGCGCAGGTCGGTGCGGGCATAGGACGTCGGCCCGGCTACCTGCTGGATATCCTCAACCAAGTCGCGGAGTGATGCTCCAGCCTCGGCCATGATCTCTAGCAGGAGCAAGCCCATCAAAATGCCATCGCCTTCGGGGATGTGTCCCTTGATGCTGATCCCTCCCGATTCCTCACCGCCAATGAGGACGTCGTTCTGGAGCATCTCATCAGCGATGTGGTTAAAGCCCACGGGGGTTTCCTTCAAGGGCAGGCCATATTTGGCAGCCAGTCGATCGACCATCATAGTCGTAGAGACCGTCTTGACCACCGACCCCTTGTAGCCGCGCTTTTCCACCAAATAGCGGAGTGCCAGGGCAAAGATGTGATGGGGATCTACGAATTTCCCCTGGCCGTCCATAGCACCCAGGCGGTCGGCATCTCCGTCGGTGGCCAGGCCCACATCGGCATGATAGGTACCGATGGCCGCTACCAGTGCGCTCAGGTACTTGGCAATTGGCTCGGGATGGATGCCGCCAAATCCAGGGTTCATCTCGCCCCGGATCTCGTGCACGCTGCAGCGAGTCCGGGAGAGCATCTCGGAGATGCATCCACGGCCCGAGCCATACATGGCGTCGGAGACAATATGTAGTTCGCCAGAAGAGATCACATCCAAATCCACCAGTGTGCCCAGGTGCTCATAGTAGGCCCACACAGGGTCGTAGCGACGGATCAGTTCCTGATCCACTGCGCGCTGGTAGTCCATGATGTTGGGACCTCGTGCCTGGGCCTCCGCCTCGTCCAGATAATGCTCCACTCTGCGCGCCTGGTGCGGCGAGGCTGCACCGCCATAGGCTGCCTTGAGCTTGATGCCGTTGTAGCGGGGAGGATTGTGGCTGGCGGTGACCATGATCCCGGCTGCCGCCTGTTTCTCCAGGACACTGTACGAGATTGCGGGCGTGGGGCCATCGGTGCGAGTCAACCAAGCAATAATGCCATTGCCAGCCATCACGCGGGCGATCTCGGTGGCGTAGCGATCTGACAGGAACCGGGTATCGTAGCCGATGACCACCTCTGGGTCTCGGCCATTATCTCCCTCTTTGCAGACATAGTCTGCGATGGCCTGGCTTACGAGTCGCAGATTGTTGTAGGTGAACGTGTCCGAAATGACGGCGCGCCAGCCGTCGGTGCCGAATTTGATGCTCATAGCTGTTTACCTCCAGGTATGCTCGTGGATATTCACTGTCCAGTGCCCGAGCCACCAGATCGAACCTGGGCTCGGGTCTCAAGATGCCAAGTGCTGGGATTCGGTCTACTGTACCTTGTCGATGGCCTGAGCAGCAGCTTCCTCGGGCGTGGCGGAGCCGGAGATGATAGCTTCGACAGCCTCTTGCAAGGCAGCCGCCACCTGGGTATAGTTGACCAATCGGGGGCGAGGTTGGGCTGTCTGCAATTGCTGGCTTGTGAAGCGGGTGTAGCTATCCTCTTCGTCCCATAGGGCCAGAGCCGCCTGACGAGTAGGCAGGTAGCCGGCTGCTTTGTTCCAGTCAGCGTTGGTCTGGGGGGACATCAACTGGTTCATAAACTCCACGGCCAGAGATTGGCGAGTTGGATCGGAAGCGATCAGGGCCAATGCCCATCCACGGCTGATCGGCGCACCCGCGCCATTGATCGCTGGGA
>JASFHU010000673.1:0-3541 GCA_050123055.1 Anaerolineae bacterium | reverse complement strand
GAAGGTGAGCACTCGCAGTTGATCGAGATCAATACCATCGATCGCAGCGGATCGGACCCAGACCGCTACGCTGGAATCTCCCAGACGGTGGTGGGGCTTACCCCAGGGGCCACTTACAAGCTTTCGCTGCACGGTATGCTGCGGGTGCGGAGTGATGACGAGGACCGCGAGGGCACCAACTACCGCGTGCAGTGGGGTCACGATCCGGATGGCGGAAACGATTGGACCCTGGTGGAGAATTGGGTGGAGATTCCCTGGGATGAGGTCTACACAAGGCTGGATCCGGGTGAGATGAGCTCGTACACAGTGACCTTTGAGGCACCGTCGAGTGAAATCACGCTGTTTATCCGTGCGTGGAAGAAATGGGGCACGGCGCAAAGAGAGCTGGACGTCAACCTGGACGCGATCACACTCAAGGGGTACAAGTAACCAGAACGCACGCCCGTGGACACCTACCCGCGGAGGAACTTTTGGTAGTTCCTCCGCGGGTTCTTTGTTGCCTGTGGGCCTTGTTGAGCTCGCGCGTAGTTTGTCAAAAGCGTTTGCGTGTGTTATCATGAGGCAAGGGCATTGACCATGAAACGGGCAGAAACCTTTTGGCAAGCGATGGTCCTGGTCCTCGTCTTTCTGATGACGGTGGGGATCTATGCCGTGTTGGGCTGGCTGTGGAATCGCCTGCAGACGCCGGACCAGGCCCCAACTCTGCAGACGACTGGCCAGGCCCCAACTCCAACCCAATTACCTCGGTCCAAGTACTCGGTGCAGATCGTTGAGCCGCTTGACGGAACGGTCTTGCAGCCTTCATCCCTGGTGGCAGTTCGATCTGCTGTGATGGAACCAGATTATCTCCAGGCCGAGCTGTACGTGGATGGGCGGAAGGTTGGGGTCGAAGTGAAGGAGGATGTGAAGGAGATCCCTTGGCTCGTGGAGTGGTCCTGGAAGGATCCTATAGAGGGCTCCCACGTGCTGGAAGTTCGAGCGAGTGGAGCGAAAGGGAAGGTTGAGGCGTCGGTGCCGGTGACGGTCAGTATTGTGCCGGAAGGGAATCTCGTCTTTGCCAGCAATCGCGATGGCGCCTATGCAGTTTATGGAAGGCAGACTGATGGCAGCGAACTGGTTCGCCTGACCGGCGGGCCAGGCAGTGCCCGCCAGCCTGCGTTGACGGCAGATGGCACGTTGGCTTACGTGACAGAATCGGACGGCGGCAGATCGATGATTCGAAAAGCGGGCGGGGGTGAGGGCGAGGAGAGAGCGCTGTTTGTGGGCGTGGAGCCGGCTTGGGCGCCTGATGGCACGCGACTGGCTTTCTCTGCAAACGTGGGGGGGGTGAGCCAGGTGTATACCGCAGCTCTTGATGGCGGAGCGCCACTACAGGTGACGGCTGAGGATGCCTATGCAGGGCAGCCAACCTGGTCCCCCGACGGTACGCGCTTGGCCTACGTGGCTGAGCGGGAAGGCAATTGGGACATCTGGATCGCGGCTGCAGGCAGTGGAGAGGCGCATCGTCTGACCGAAGACCCGGCCATGGATTGGTCGCCGTCGTGGTCACCTGATGGTAGCAAGCTGGCGTTTGTCTCTAACCGGGGAGGAAGCCATCAGATCTATGTCATGGAGACCGATGGATCAAGGATCCGTATGCTGTCTGACGTGACGGCGGGGGCCGAATCGCCGGCCTGGTCGCCGGATGGATTCTGGCTGGCTTTTGTGGCCTATACAGGAGACGGTACAGGGATCAATGCCCGCGAAATCCACCTGGTGCGGTCTGATGGGCAAAGCCAGGTGCGCCTGACCTACAACGATTATGACGACACAGAGGTTGAGTGGCAATGGCCACCGTGACCAGTTTTAAGCACCAGGTATCTGCTCGGGTTAAGGGCTGAGCTCAGTCTGTGGCACATGGATGATGAACGTTGCGCCCTGTCCTGGTTCACTTTCCACGGTGATCGTTCCGCCATGGTCTTGTACGGTCTTGCTGGCAATGGCCAATCCCAGGCCGGTGCCGGTGGGCTTGCCGTGGGTTACAAAGGGCTCGAACAGGGTATCTTGAATCTCGCTCGGAATGCCAGGCCCGGTGTCAGTCAAGCGGAACTCGACCATGCTGTCTGTTGTACGGGTGGTGATGGTCAGGCTGCCACCGGCTTCCATCGCATCACGGGCATTGCTAGCGACATTGTACAGGGCACGACGCATCTTGGTTTCATCCATCATCAATGGACCTGTGTAAGCCAGTTGGCGGTGTAGGGACAATCCTTTCTCCTCAAAGTCGCGTTCTATAAAGTCGCACAGATCGTCAACGAAGGGGCCCACTTCGATCTGGGCTGGTTGGAGAGGCCCACCCCCCCGAGCGTAATCGAGAATCTCCTGAGTCATTTCCACAAAGGTGTCAACTGAGCGCGTGATCGTGTCTGAGAATCGCCGTCGCATCTCGGGAGCAAGATCCTTGCGCCCCAAGAGCGATGCGTAGCCTTTGATGGTGGTCATTGGGTTCTTCAGGTCGTGGATGATGCTTGCAGCCATCTGCCCGACCACCGTGAGGCGCTCGGCCCGGATTAGCTCATCCTGGGTTTCCTGAAGCTCGCGCAGTGTGTCCTGAAGCTCAAGGTTCCGGGCTTGTAGATCCTCGTATAGGCGGGCCAGTTGAATGGCAACGGCTGCCTGGTTGGTCATGGCCTCCAGAAGGGCCAGGTCGCTTTCGCCAAAGAGCTGCGAACTGAGTCGAGTGTCTACATAGATTGCCCCTATCAGCTCCTCTTTGGCGATCATGGGGGCCGCAAGCACCGAGCGGATCTGGTAGGTGATGATGCTGTGACTGGTCTGGAAACGTGGATCTTCTTGGGCGTTGGTGGTCACTACCGGCTCGCGACTGGCGAGCACGCGGCGGATAACACCATGGCTGATCTCTATTTGTGCACTGTCGACTTCGCCCCGGTCAAACTTGCGGGCGACCGAAACCTCAAATCCATCGTCTGCTGAATCCCCCAGCACCAAGAAGCCACGCTCGGCACCTACCAGGACGATGGCCCGGTCTAGTATCGACTCCAGCAGCCTATCCAGATTCAGGATGGAGACGATCTCCTGGCCCACTTCGTAGAGGGAAACCAGCTCTTCCTGCCTTTGTTCCAGGTCGGCAGCACCTTTTCTCAGGTCGTCGAGCATGATGGGGAGCTGGTTGAAGGCCTGGAAGTCGCCGTTTCGCAGCCGTTGGAGAGCCGCCTCGAGACTGTCGATCTGGGTACGTAATGCTGTCATAGCTTTCCCTCTTTCAACTGTGTGACCGGGGTGCTGACAAGAACCATTATACCATGCACAGCAGCGGAGTTCAAGTCATGTTTGGAGGACCTGGTTTCCGCTTGTTTATGTTCGGCTTTCAGGGTTTGGGCACGAAGCCACACTCATAGGGTATACCGCTCCAGGTCCAAATAGGAAACGGGCGTGTGCCTCTGAATCCTGGAAGAATCGGACAGGATATTGATATTCGTTACTGCCTTGGTGGACTTGACAAAGCATTGAATATCTGGTATAATGCTGATTGACTAGTTAG
>JASFHU010000672.1:0-3546 GCA_050123055.1 Anaerolineae bacterium | reverse complement strand
ATTGTCGCCAGTGCGATGGGCCATGGCCAGCGCGAATTCCAGTACGTCGGCGTGGTGGAACTTGGGCGTGCCGCCGAAACCGCCATGCTCGCCATCAAAGGAGTCGATGACCGACTGGGCGACTACCTCTGGCACATCGGGGGACAATTCCCCAATCGCCTCCGGTCGCTCCTCGACGTCAGCCACGGGCATCCCAGGTCTCACGGCAATGGTCGGCGCTGGAGGAGGCTCCTCACCCGCAAAGCGGGCGCTGACACGGTTGAGGGCCAGCATCATCTCCTCGGTTGTCAGGAAATTGTGACTCTCTACCACCTCGCCGTCAGCATTCAGGAAGGCGGTGGTAGGCCACCCCCCATTGTTGTAGCGGCTGTCTACGTCCGGCCGTTTGTCCGCATCGACCAGGACGGGAAGAAACTCCCCGTTGATGGTGGCCACCACGTCTGGATCGACCAGCGTGGTTTCCTCCATCAGATGGCAAGGCTCGCACCAGGGAGCGGTGATGTAGAGCATCACTGGAAGCTCCAGGGTGTCAGCCAGTTCAAAGGTCTCCTCGTCCCACTCGTACCAGGTGATTGGCAGGCGCTCCTTGGCAAGTTCCAGGTCGGGCTCAAAGAGGCGCCTGTACTCGGCCTCCAGGATCGCATAGTGCTTCTGCTCCTGCTCGACGAGCATCTCGAACAGCGAGCGGGTACCCTCATCGCTGGCCGACTGGGCCATACGAGAATAGAATTCTCGAGCGTCCTTTTCGCGCTGCATCGCGAATCGCCAAGCATCAGGGATCTCGTTTAGCGCTTTCACAGCCTACTCCTTTCTTCTCAGGCATCCTCAAAAGGCATCCCGGCCAGTCGTTCCCACTGGTCTTTGAGCTGGCCGTAGTGCCGTCTCTCTTCCTCGACGAGAAACCGGTATGCCTCTTGCGCAACGGCATCGACGTTCCCTTCCAGTTGCTCCCCGTAGAGGGCGATTGCTCGCTTCTCCATGTGGATGCCAAAGGCCAGGGCAGCCAGATCATCAGCCCGACGATCGACGGCCTGGTTCACCGACCATTGGGATGGGAATAACTCTTGCGCGGGTTCGTCATCGGGGAAGGTGAATCTTGTGATATCCACCTGGGTATCGCTCAGCAGGGCCACATGGGGATCGATCCACTCCCCCGTTGTTTCCAGCGACTGGTACTCGATCAGAAGCAGTTGGGTATGCCCTTCTTCCTCGCGGGCCAGGGTGGCAAAGAGATCCTTGGCCCACGGATCCAAGCAGTAGAAGGAAGCATCGCTGTAAAAGCGCTGGCCAGTGATTTCGTTGTGAATGGCCTGCTGGATCACGGCCAGGGCACTCTCGAACTCTCGCATGGGCACCATTCCTCACACACCAACAAGTGGGCGAACCCCATCCTTATGAATGATCAGGGATCAGGCCTGGACCTGATCCCTGTTTCCGACTTTGCCAGTCCCGGTACTCGCTCCTCTACGATCTCGTGCCGGGATCCAGTATATCACAAAACTACCCCGCAAGAAAGAACAGGGCTACAAAATGCCGCCGGCTTCAAAGTAGAGTGCTTCTCTATCCAGAAGCGTCAACTGCCGGCGACCAGAAGCAACCAGCCCCCGTCGACGGAAATCCTGCAGCGTCTTGCTGACCGTCTCACGCCAGGTACCCAGCATGTCGGCCAGTTCCTGGTGGGTGGCGTGGACGATGTTATTCGGGTCGTCGCCCCCCAGTTCCAGCAACAAAGCCGCCAGCCGAGATGCAATGGTACTATAAGCCATCTGTTCCAGGCGGTTCTCGGCTTCCATCACCCGCTGGCCCATCGCCTGCATCAGCCCGAAACCGAACATCGCATCGGTGGAAGAGATCTCCAGGGCTTGCTGGCGGGGCATCATCTGGATTGTACACGGCTCCAGGGCCACTGCATAGGTATCAGGCCCCTGGCCGCCCAAGAGCGAGTCCTCACCAAACATAGAGCCGGGCCCAAGGGTGGCGATCACAAACCGCCGGCCATCACGGGTCGTACGGTAGAGCTGAATCCGTCCGCTGGCCACCAGAAACACCGAACGGGCCATCTCGTCGGCTTTGCACACTATCTCTCCAGCCTGGAAAGAGCGAACCGTCAGCGATTCGCCCACATTCTTATTTTGTTGCGCCAGGCGCCCAAAGATCTCTGTTACATTCCTTTCCATTGAACTCATCATACACTCCCTCCCTGTGGAAGCACCCACAGCCGGACGGGAGACCTCCTTGTCATCCCCCTCTCGCGCCCCTCGCTGGCAGGCTAAAGGTTGTTGCCAGAAGCCTCAGGGTATCTTGCCTACGGCCTCGAGAACTGTACCTGCTGAAAGCTGGCTGCTCGATTAGGCCTGCCCTGCCGCTTCTAGCTTCTTTTCGAGTTTTTCGTACTCGCCTTCCAGGAACTGGGCATGGAATGCCTCTTCGTCCCTCAACCTGCCAAAGAAGGTCTTCATCTCCTCATCCTCGGCCAAGTCCACAGCCAATTGGTACTTGGCCCGAGCTGCGTGCTCTTCCATCGCCATTATCTTGAGAAAACTCAACCAATCCATTTCTTCCTCCTAGTGATTTATCGATCTGCTCTCTTTATGCCACAGGTTGCGTGTGGCGCATGGAGCGCAGGGTATTTCAGACCCCAGATCTATTCGCTAACCTTGATGGGAATTCGCCGGGGTTTTACTTCCTCTACCTTGCTCATGGACACGGTCAACACACCCTCACTCATGGTCGCGTCGATCTTGTCGCGAGCGATCGTCGGCGGCAGACCGAAATGACGGTGGTAGTGCCCCACATCGTACTCACGATAGAGCACATAGTCATCCTGATCCTCACCGTGAGTTACGTGACCGGTCACCACCAATTCATCGTCCACAATGCTGACGTGTGCACAATCAAAACACACACCCGGCATATCCATGACCAGAACGATCTTTTCTGGAGACTCGTAGATGTCCGCGGCCGGTACGAACCAGTTGCCACTTCGCAGCTCCTGGTGAACGTGGCGATCTACCTCGCGCTTTTCAGCTACTGCAAGCCCTTTCCCCTCAGCCATGTTCCGTACCCCCTCTCCCCTAGCCCTCGACGACCTGCACGGGAATCTCTACCGGCTTGGCTGCCTGCTTGAGCGGGAGAGAAACGATCAACACGCCGGCTTCGTAGGATGCCTCGGCCTGCTCTCCTTCTACCTCGGCGGGCAGGCGGATGGCGCGGCTAAAACTGCCGCTTTCCCGTTCCCGGCGATGATACCAGCCCCCCTCCAAGAGCTCTCCGGTGGTACGCGAGCCCTGCAACGTCAAGATGTCGCCTGATACGCGAATGTCAAAGTCCTCAAGCTCCATGCCCGGCACCTCAGCCCGGACATAGAGTTCTTTGTCAGTGGCTGAGATGATAATCGACGGAAAAACCCGGGCACCTTGGCGGGAAACCGGACGGCGAACCCGCCGAGTCATGGTGTCCAAATCCTGCTGCAACTGGGCTAGTTCCCGTCTCACGCCCCAGTCCTCTTGGCTGAGCATGCTCACCATTTCACCTTTCCTCCTCCTC
>JASFHU010000671.1:0-3549 GCA_050123055.1 Anaerolineae bacterium | reverse complement strand
GCGGAAGCGACGCCGCAGCCGTTCAAACTCGGGCTGGTCGGCCAGGTTTCGAAGCTCGTGCGGATCTGCTTCCAGGTCGTACAATTGCTCGGGATCCGGAGCACTGGACACGTACTTGTAGCGCCCCTGCCGGATCATGAAGCACGGTGCGACCGCGCCCTCGAAAAGGATCTCGCCCAGGACCGTGTCGTTGGGGCCACCCGGCTCACCGTACAGGAGTGGCATCAGGCTACGGCCGTCCACAGGGGCGGCAAGCTCAGGCCTCCGTTCGCCGCTGGTCACCTCGACCAGGGTCGGCAAGAGATCCAGCAGCGAGACAGGGCCGGAAATCCGACGTGGCGCGAACCTGGCGGGAGCATGAACGACCAGCGGCACTCGCGCCGACCATTCGAAGAAGTTCATCTTGTACCACAGTCCCCGCTCACCCAACATTTCGCCGTGGTCGGACGTGAACAGAGTAATCGTGTCCTCGACCAGTCCCGCACCCTCCAGGGCACGCAAGATCTGGCCTACTTTGTCGTCTATGTAACTGATGGCCGCATAATAGGCATGCCGGGCCCGGCGCACTCGCTCCTCGGTCTGCTGGTAGCGGCCCAGATCGCAGATGTAGTGCACGCGGCGGCTGTGGGGGTCGAGATCATCGATGGGGATTGGGGGCACGGTTGGCCGGTCGATAGCGTGGTGATCGTAGCGATCCCAGTACTCCTGGGGAACGGCAAAGGGATCGTGGGGGTGGGTAAAGGACACAAAGAGGCAAAAGGGCCGCCCATCGCCAGACCGGGCCAGATCATAGATCTTGCGGACGGCATGAAAGGTGACCTCTTCGTCGAAATCCAACTGGTTGGACGTCTGACATGTGCCGGCCTGGACAATGCTCAGCATATTGTGATACCAGGAGGGACGCTGGTCGGGGTGTTCCCAATCCGGCGTCCAGCCAAAGTCAGCAGGGTAGATATCGGTCGTGAGGCGTTCCTCAAAGCCGTGAAGCTGGTCGGGACCCACGAAATGCATTTTGCCGCACAGGCAGGTATGGTAGCCCATCCGCCGCAGGTAATGGCCAAAGGTGGGCACAGAGGCCGGGAGCTCGGCGGCGTTGTCATAGGCCCCGGTGCGAGAGGGCAACTGCCCGGAAACCAGAGCCGCGCGCGAAGGAGCACAGAGGGGACTGGCACAATAGGCGCTCTCAAATACCACCCCTTCGGCTGCCAGGCGCTGCAGGTGAGGCGCCTGGGCCACCGCATGCCCATAAAACGGCAGGGACGGCGCTGCCATCTGGTCAGCCATCAGGATCAGAATATTGGGGCGTTCTCGGCCCATTGCCCCCCGTCTCTCCGGAACGGATCGACATCACCCGTTCCACCAAGACACACGAAAGAGGCCCCGGGCACGCCAATAGCTAGCCCACCACGCTCGACTGGCGTGTAGAGGCCTGTTGCGAGTTAGGATCCGTGCAATAAGTGCTCCCCGCGTGAGCGATCATCGACTTCTCTGTCTACCACAATGCAAAGCATTAGCACAGGGTTCATTATAGAGGAAAACGGGTTGTGTGTCAAGACAGATTCTTCTGGCATTTATCCACAGGTCGGTACCAGCCTGGTTTCGCCAGGGAAACGTCAGGACAGGGGCACCAAAGCAGATCTTTGCGTCCGTAGATCCGGAGAATCAGGCTGGGAATCCGGGGTGCCGACGCAAAGAGGCCCTGGATCCGGCCGCCTGTGCGGTGAGGCTACCAGATTCGGACACCCTGTCGCTGCAGCGCACGTTGGACGCGCTTGACGTCCACGTGACTGCAGCTCACCCCATCCTTAACGGAAACGGCGGCCGCCACCCCCGCACCCTGGCCGGTCACCGTGCAACACATCATGTTCCTGGTAGCGGCGTGCGATACCTGGTCGCCGGCAACGCACCGCCCGGCGACCAGCAAGTTGTGCACCGTATGCGGCACGGTGATCCCATAGGGCACCTGGAAATAGCGGCCGGTTGTTGGCAGGATCAGCAGGCCATACCCGTCCAAAAACTCGGGAAAGATACCGATGGAATCCTCAAAACGGGCCTGGTTGCGCACGTCGTGCCCGGTGAGGTTGTACCGCCCCACGATCTTTCTGGAATCGCGGGTGCCCAAGGTCATGCCAAAGGTCCTGAGCTTGGCCTTTTCGAACCCCGCAACGTAGCGCCTTAGCACCTCGATGGCCAGCATCGCCTGGCGCCGGCCTTCCATCTCGGCCCTAGTAAGATCCCAAACGTCGGTGCAATCATAGCCGAACATATAGATCATGTTCAGATAGGTGGCCTCCCCTGCGTCGGAGAGGGTACCAAAGGTGCCCCCGATGCTCGTCAGCTTCTCAGGGATGAGGCCATCCCTTCGCGCCTGGGCAAAGGGTTCCTGGAGGTAGGGTGTAAACAGATGATCCTCCTTGCCCGTGGTCTCGATCCCCCAGTTCTGGTCCCAATCGCCATAGGTCGATGGGTGCTCTCGCACGTATTCCAGAAAGCGCTCCCTGTCCACGCCCGCGCAGGAGAACATGACGGTCACTCCCATCATCTCGTCCACGGCCGTCAAGCCGCAGAGGGCGCCAGCAAGATGGGCAATGTCCGCATCCCCTGATGCGTCGATCACCCGCTTGGCCAGGATGGCCTGCCGGCCCGACTTGCTCTCAGTGATCACCCCCCGGATACTCTCTCCTTCCATCACCGCGTCGACAGCCAAGCAGTGCAAGAGCGGCACGATGCCCGCTTCTTGCACGAGTCTGTCGGCAATGCACTTGAACATCTCTGCATCCAGAGCATGGCTCTGAGAGTATAATGTCTGCCGGGCGCCGCCCATCTCCTTGGCCAGCCTCTCGAACTCGACTCCAATCCCTTCAGACTCAATCGTCCCCTCGTGCCGGTACCAGGCGAATCCCTCTACGCCCACCTGAGTGATCACGCCGCCAAAGCAACCATAGCGCTCCACCAGCATTGTGTCCACTCCCTCGCGAGCAGCAGCCAGCGCTGCCGCAAGACCGCCTGGGCCACTACCAACAACGAGGACATCCGTCTCGGCCATGACTGGTACTCTTTTGGATGGCTCTGTTATCTGTTTCATAGATCGTTACCCTGGATGGAAGCCCATGAACCAACAAGTTTCAGATCGCTTGTGGGCAAAGTCATAGTTATGGGCCTGTCACTCCCTGCGAGTAGCTACCATTCTACACGCTCAGCGTCCTGTTGTCAATGGCTTGACCTCAGCTTTGATACCTCATCCTGAGGAATCCCCACCGCCATCAGGAGCTTGTCCCGGCCACCGACAGAGGCTAGCCTTCAGAGGCCAACGAACGGGCCTGAGGTCAACTGGTTCCAATGTGCATTCCCAGGTATCGATAGCCAGGCTTTTTATCTGTTGCATGGACCTGCGAGATGTGATAAGATAGGCATATCGGCCCAGCACGCAGGATACGCGAACAGAGGAAAGCAACCAAGACACCAAGCGCCCGTGTTGGTCAGGCAGAGGCTAAACGACCATGGGGCAAAGACAAAACGGCACATGCTGGATAGAGCGCAGATGAGGCC
>JASFHU010000670.1:0-3556 GCA_050123055.1 Anaerolineae bacterium | reverse complement strand
CCACCTAATCTGTTCCTCATCTTTGTATAGAGCCACACCCTTCCTCTTTTCCCTGTACAAACGTACAGGCTCGGACCTGTACGTTTGTACAGGGAAAAAACTGGACGAATGCCCGTTGTGCGCCGGGCCTGTTCGTGGTATCATAGACATCGTGTCCCACCGGTCCCTGCGGGCAAGATCGCTGTGCGTCCTGGCGGTAGACTCGAGAGCCGCGACGCTTCGGTGGGGACCAGGACATCCAAGAGTTTGTTGAACTACCGCAAGGAGGCTTAGCCGTGAACTTACTACAGTCCACTCTTCTCTCCGCAGGCCTGGTCCTGTCTCTGACCTGGCTACTGCGTTCCCGGGTGCCCGAGACCGTCGCCCTCAAGGTGCGGGACGTCGTCTCAGACCTGGAGAGGACGCTGCGCGACCGGGGGGACGCCAATAGGTGAGAGAAGCCGATACCCTCACTGGAGGAACGATCAGCAATAAGGCACCGGCCGCTGCCACGGCGTGCAGCACCGAGTTTGTGAGTACCTGACATGACAGAGATCGAAAAACTGGTTGATGACCTGCCCGAACCGGTACAGGACTCGATTGCCCAGGTCTGGGCTGCGCTCCCCGCGGACAAACGCGGCGAGTACTCGGGTGTCCTCAATAGCCTCCCCGGATCGGTCAAGCCGCTCAAGGACATCCTGGGCTTTGTGCTGGACCAGTACAAGCCGGTCTTTGGACATAAGCGCAGCATCGCCGTCGTCGGCCCGGCCAACGTCGGCAAGTCGACCCTCTACAACCAGCTCATCTCCCGCAAGGAGGACCAGGCGGAGGTGGGTCCCGTCCCGGGCACCACCCGCGAGAACCAGGAGGCCGACACGGGCCTGTTCACCCTCATCGACACGCCCGGCGCCGATGCGGTGGGTGAGGTCGGCGAACGGGAGCGCCAGATCGCCCTCCAGGCCGCGGCCCAGGCCGACTTTTTGGTCATCATGTTCGAGGCCACACGGGGCATCAAGCGCTACGAGCGTGAGCTCTTTGACACCCTGGTAGCTTTTGACAAGCCCTTCGTCGTCGTGCTGAACAAGATCGACCTGATCCCCAAAAAGGCCCGCGCCGAGGTTTCGCAATCTGCAGCCCAGAATCTACGGCTGCTGCCCTCGCAAATCATCGATACGGCGGCCATCGACGGCACGAACGTCGGGCGTGTCATCCTGGCCATCGTCAGGTTCGAGCCCGAGCTGATGGCGGCCATTGCCGAAGCCATGCCCGAGTACCGCGCCAAGCTGGCCTGGCAGCGGATCCTGCCAGCGGCCAGCGGGGCCGGCGTCGTCGGCTTGATCCCATTGCCTTTTGTGGATCTCTTGCCCCTCCTGGGCATCCAGACGGGCCTGGTGTTGAGCATTGCCCGTATCTATGGCTTCAGGATCACCTTTGCCCGCAGCAAAGAGCTGGTCGCTACCTTTGGCGTGGGCATGATCGCCCGCACGCTCTATGCCCAGCTTTCCAAGGTGCTGGGGGTGCCGGGCTGGGTTCTGAGCGCCTCCATCGCGGCCGCGACCACGGTGGCCATTGGTTATGGAGCCATGGTCTGGTTTGACCGTGGCGAGCGGCCCACGCAGGAGACGATGAAAAAGCTGGTGTCTGGCATCACTGCCCACCTCGCCGACCGGCTGGTAAGCATGGGCCGCAGGCGCCCCGACCAGGCAACGCTGCGGGAGCGTCTGTCTGAGGGACTAAAAGATCTCCCCAGCGACCTCGATCCTGTCTCTGAGGATGGCGGGAAGGTGGAAGCTGAGTAGTCAACATGACCCCGGGGATTCCACGAGCCACCGCTCTCTGCTCGTGCTGGACCACAGTCCAGCACACCTGCCAGCATGCGTGGACACGAACAGATCCACCGCTCTCTGCTCGTGCTGGACCACAGTCCAGCACATCTGGCAGCATGCGTGGACACGAACAGATCCACCGCTCTCTGCTCGTGCTGGACCACAGTCCAGCACATCTGGCAGCATGCGTGGACACGAACAGATCCACCGCTCTCTGCTCGTGCTGGACCACAGTCCAGCACATCTGGCAGCATGCGTGGACTGCGGCTCCCTCCGACCTGGCCGGCGCCATCGCCGCGGGATTGGGACCAACCTGATCAGCCAGCGCCCTTTTCGGCCCGAAAAGGGGAACCTTTTGGGGCATTGATGCGTTACAATAGGTGGTTTGGGAAAGGCAACGTGATAGGGCTCCTGCGTGTCTTGGGGTGCCAAAGAAGAATGCCCTGCAAAAAGGGCAAAAAGGTAGTACACTACGCCACTGACCTTTTTGCAGTGGAGTCAAAGAAGAGAGTAAGGAGGATCTGATGAAGAACAAATGGAGTGTGGCCATCACGCTGTTGGCCCTGGCGTCCGTCGCCGTGGCGGCCTGTGGCCCGGCTGGCGGACCTGTGGGCAAGACGATCTATGTCGGTCCGTACCTGGTGGACTGTGAGGGCGTCGCGCCGCAGAAATGTATGCTGGTCAAAGAGGGTCCCAACGACGACTGGACTCTGTTCTACGACCAGATCGAGGGCTTTGACTATGAACCGGGCTACGAATACGAGCTGCGGATCACCGAGGAACAGGTCGAGAACCCACCGGCCGATGCCTCCTCCATCCGCTGGGTGCTGGTCGAGGTGGTGAGCCAGACCCGCAGCCTGGAGGGCACGACTTGGCTGCTCGAGGCCTACCTCAACAGTGAAGGCACCTTGGTCGGCGTTCTGCCCGACAGTGAAGTGACGGCCACGTTCGAGGACGGGCGGGTCACCGGTAATGCCGGCTGCAATCAGTACTTTGGCGATTATCGCTTTCATGGCGACAACAGGTTGACCGTCACCGTCATGGGCATGACCGAGATGTACTGCGCTCCCGATGCGGTGATGGCCCAGGAGGCGGACTATCTGGCTGCGCTGGACAAGACGGCCACCTATGTCATCGCCGAGGACAGGCTGCAGATCGAGGACATCAGCGGCGACGAGGTACTGGTCTTTTCCGCACTCACGTCCGCGGCGGCCGCACCATTGGTAGACACGCGTTGGCTGCTGACCGGCTACGACAACGGCCAGGGAGGCTTTTCATCCCTGCTGGTCGACACCGAGATCACGGCCATCTTTGGCGCGGATGGCCAGTTGGGCGGCTCGGCGGGCTGCAACAACTACAATGCCTCCTACGAGGTGGAGGATCCCAGCGCCTCCAGCGGAAGCCTGTCGGTTGGCATGGCAGCCTCGACGATGATGATGTGCCCCGGCCCGGGCATCATGGAGCAGGAGCAGGCCTACCTGGCAGCGTTGCAGTCGGCGGCCAGCTACGAGATCCAGGGCGACCAGTTGACGATCTCTGGCCCGGATGGCACCAGGCTTCTCGCCTACGAGGTGAGCGTGCCCTTGTCCCTGACCGGCACCGTCTGGGAGGCCATCGGCTACAACAATGGGAAGCAAGCCGTGGTCTCTTTGGTCATCGGCACCGAGATCACGGCCATATTCGGCCAGGATGGCACCCTGAGTGGCTCGGCAGGCTGCAACAACTACAACGCGGCCTATGAATCGCAGGCT
>JASFHU010000669.1:0-3559 GCA_050123055.1 Anaerolineae bacterium | reverse complement strand
CGTGGGGGCAGAAGCCATCCATCTCTTGGGCCACTCCTGGGGAGGGCTGGTCGCCCAGCGCTACGCCGTGGCCCATCCAGGACGGGTGAGATCGATCGTCCTCCTGGGCAGCGGAGTGCTCACCCCAGAGGCCGCGATGGCAGGTCAGCGCAGCAGGAGCCAGCGAATCGCGGATCTGCAGGAACAGGGGGTGATGCCCGAGCGCATCACGTCGATGCGCGAGCTCCTGCCGGCCTACTTCTCCGATCCCGAGTTCGAGATGCCGGACGAATTGAGGAGCATGGAATACAACCCAGAGGTGGAGCAGATGACGTGGTCGGCCCTGGCGGGTTACGATTTCGGCGAGGGACTGGATAGGCTGGAGCAGCCGGTGCTGGTCCTGTGGGGCGAGGACGATCCGTTTGGCATGGCCTACGTGGACGCAACCAAGCAGACTTTGCTGGCGGCCGAACTCGAAACCGTCATCCTCGGCGAATGCGGCCATTACTGGCACGAGTGCCCCGGCGAGTCTCTGGCCCAGGTACGTGCCTTTCTTGGTCCGCGACTTGGGGTGGAGACCGGTGAGTAGGTAATGATGTAGAGAGGCGAAAGGAGTGTGTGAAGCATGGACTATGGAAAGGTTTTGAAGCGGGTCTGGAACGTCGTCTGGAGCTACCGGGTCCTGTGGGTCTTTGGCGCCATCCTGGCGCTGACGACCGTAAACGGTTTCTACTTTGGCTACGACTGGAACCGGGACGAAAACTATCGGGGGATCGCCGTCCAGGTCACTGATGACAACACTCTCTACCTCCCGGGGCAGGGTTTGACCATCGACCTGACCAGGCCAGGCGGGGTTTCGATCCAGTTGGATGACGGCAATCTCGAGCGGGAATGGCGGGAGATTGGGTATCTGTTCAGCGACGTGATTCCCGGCGACGTGCGGGCGGTATTGCTCACCCTGGTGCTTGTGCTGGGGAGCATGATCCTGATCGGCATCGTGGCTCGCTACGTGGCCGAGGCGGCCCTGATCCGCATGGTGGACGAGACCGAGGAACGGGGCGAAAAGCTAGGCCTGGGCCAGGGCCTGCGGCTAGGCTTCTCGCGCAGCGCCTGGCGGCTGTTCCTGATCGACCTGGTGATCAAGCTGCCGGTGACATGTGCCTTCATCGTACTGTTCATCGTGGCGCTGATGCCCTTGTGGCTGTGGACGACGGGGAGCGCAGCGGCCGGGGTGGCCGGCACACTGGCCACCACCGGGCTTCTCTTCCTGGCCATCTCGTTGCTCATCGTGGTCAACACCGCATTGTCGTTGCTGGTACAGGTGATCCGGCGGGCCAGCGGCGTGGACGGCCTGGGGGTGTTTGCCTCCATCGGGAAGGGATTCTCTGTGGTCAGAGGTCACTTCAAGGAGACGATCTTGGTGTGGCTCATCTGGCTCGGCCTGCGACTGGCGTGGATGGTCGCCTCGGTGCCAGTGTTGATCGTGCTACTTCCGATCATGCTGCTGTTCATCGTGGCCGGCGCCCTGTTGGGCGCTGTGCCGGCCATCCTGGTGGGGAGCCTGTTCCAGCCCTTCCTGACGGGGCCGTTCCCGTGGATCGTCGGTGCGCTGATCGGGCTGCCGATCTTTATCCTGGTGATGATCGCGCCCATGCTCTTCCTGGCCGGGCTGGTGGAGGTGGCCAAGTCGAGCCTGTGGACCCTGACCTACCGGGAGCTGCGCGCCCTGGAGCGCGTGGAGGAAGCTCGAGTGCCGGCCGCTGATGCATCTAGCTTGGAGGTCGCGCCAGCTTCATAGAGAGGGTACGAGTCATCCTCAGTCTCCCCAGGATCTGGGGAAGATGGAAGATCGAGCCAGCATCGGCTCAGAGCAGAACGCAAAGGGTAGAGCGGAACCGAGGTTCTCGGTTCCGCTTTTCGTTGTAGAGGGTCGCCTCAGGGCACCGGCGAGCCCCCCACTGCGCCGTGTGGCTGAAAACGCGTGGCATCTAACCAGATCTCTCCGCCGGGTCCGAAGGCGACAGCGCCGACATGGGGAGCAGGCAGGCCATCGTCGACCGTGTAGAGGGTCCACGCCCCACCTGGGGCGGTCCCCCCTGCCTGTCGGGCGGCGGCCGCGGGATCGAAGCGGGCGACGCCATTCTCGACGTTGACCCAGAGCGCGCCGTCGGGCGCGACCCCGAGCACGCCCATGACTTCAGACGAGAGCCCGCCAGGGGGTGAGTAGAAGGCCCAGGAACTGGCCTCTGACCAGGAGCCACCATCAAAGCCGGCCAATCCCCGGCCCGGTACCACGCCCCACAGCCGGCCATCGTGGGTCACGGCGCCGGCCGAAAACGTACCGGGGTAGGAATCGGACAGCCGGTAGGTGATCCAGTCCCCATCGTCGTAGCGGGCGACGTACCCCGAGTGCTGGGTCCCCTCCCAGCCGGTGACCCAGACAGCGCCGTCGGCCGAGGCCAGCACCGAATAGACCAGCATGTCATAAACCGTCCAAACATCTCCGCTGAAGCGCGCCAGGCCGAGGCCGGTGGCCACCCAAGCCGTGCCGTCTGGCGCGAAGGCGATATCCAAGACGTTGCCGAGGGGCAAATCCTCCTTACAGCGGCCGACCGTGCCCCAGGTACTGCCGTCAAAGCGTTGCACGCCGCAGCCTACCCCGGCCCACAGCGAGCCATCGGGGGCCACGGCCAACGCGCTCACCTCGGCATCGCCCAGATGGTACTGCCACTCCTGCCCGTCAAAACGGCTCAACCCACTGCCTTGAGTCGAAGTGGACTCATCGCCGTGGGCAAACCAGGTCACGCCATCGGGGGTGACGGCGACAGCCCTGATCCGGTCGGACGAGGGACCATCTTTCAGAAGGCGCCAGTGACCGCCCTCGTAGACGGCCAGGCCCAGGTGTGTGGCGGCAGCAACACGGCCACCGGGTCCCAGGGCGATGGATCGGAACGACATCAGCCCTGCCTCGCGGCTGACGTCGGTCCAAGACTCACCGTCCCAGTAGGACAGGCTGCCCCCGGGGTAGTGGGTGCCACCCACCGTCCCCACCCAAGGCGTGCCATCTGCGGCAAGGGCGATATCACGCACCTGGCCTCCGGGAGGATCCTCGATCTGCTGCCAGTGGTCTCCGTCGAAACGGTAGAGGCCTTGCCAGAGGACAGAGGCCCACACCTGGCCGTCTGGTCCCGCCGCGATGGCCTCAACGCCTCCTACGGGGAGTCCCTGCTCTGGGCCATGGACGGCCCAGTCATCCTGCGAGGGCAGGTAACGGGCCACCCCATCCGGGGTACCAGCCCAGACCTCACCCTCGCTGGTCACCGACAGGTCGCGGGGTGGCATGTAGAAGGGATAGACCACCCACGACTGGCCATCGAAGCGTCGGATGCCTCCTTCGCTACTTTTCCACAGGACTCCGTCTGGAGCCACGGCAAGGTCCAGAATCCCCCCCTGAACCGCCCAGGTAGGATCGAGATAGGGTTCGCAGGTATGGCCATCAAAACGGCAGAGTCCAGCCTCGGTGGCCAGCCAGAGGGTGCCATCAGGGGGAACGGCCAGGTGGAAGGCCTCGATCTGGTAG
>JASFHU010000668.1:0-3573 GCA_050123055.1 Anaerolineae bacterium | reverse complement strand
GCCCGGGGTAGCCGTCTCATCCTCCGGCGTGGCGACGCCAAGGAAGAACTGGCCGCCCTGCTGGCTGAAACGGGAGCGAGTGCCATCTTTGCCGAGGCGGAATACTCTCCGCCTGCTATGGGACGCGACGCTGAAGTGGAAAAGGCCCTGCCCCTTCGTCTGTACGACGGTCTGACCGTGCATCCGCCGTATGTGGTAAAGCAAGGCAATGGTAAGCCGTACACTGCCTATACACCATTTAGCAAAGCATGGCAGGACTTGCCACCGCCACCGGTACGGGATGTACTGCGCCCTCCCGCGCGGCTGGCTCCACCGCCTGAAGTTGCTAGTCTACCGATTCCCGGGGACACGGCTCTGCTGTCATCAGGTCTCTTCTTACCAGGTGAAGCTGAAGCTCAGCAGCGACTGCAGGTCTTTGTCGATGGGGTGGGGAGTGAGCAACAACAGAATAGGGCTCCAATCTACTCCTACGATGCGCTTCGCAACAGGTTGGATGTGGATAGCACGGCGCAGCTATCCCCATACTTGAGCTTTGGGATGCTTTCTGCACGCCAAGCCGTTGTGAGTGCCTTGAGCGCCATGGATGCCGCTTCCAACCCTGAAGCCGGCTACAGTGCAGAATTATGGCTGAAGGCTCTCATACGGCGTGAATTTGCCATCTCGATCTTGTACCATTTTCCCCAGGCTTTGGACCAGGGCCTGCGTGCCGAATCGCGCCACATGCCCTGGGAGAACGACCCAGCCGCCTTTAACGCCTGGGTAGCGGGGCGCACAGGTTTTCCGTTGGTAGACGCTGCCATGCGCCAATTGGTTCAAACCGGTTGGTTGCCCCACCGGGCACGCATGGCCGCGGCCTCGTTCTTGGTCAAGGACCTGCTGGTTGACTGGCGGTGGGGCGAGCAGTTCTTCCTGAAACACCTTCTGGACGGCGACCTGGCAGCCAATAACTTGAATTGGCAGCGAGCAGCCGGCAGCGGCACTGGACCCGCTGCCTACCTTGGAATCCTGAATCCAGTCCTGGAAGGAAAAAAGTACGATCCAAACGGCGTTTACGTGCGCCGCTGGGTGCCCGAGCTTGCCGGTGTGCCTGCTCGCTACATCCACCAACCCTGGTTCATGCCATCCGATGTCCAGCGCGAGTCGGGCTGTGTGATCGGTCAAGACTATCCAGCGCCCATCCTGGATCACGGTTGGGCACGGGATCGCGCTCTGGAGTTTTTTGGCGGGGCTCAAGAACCGGAAAGATTGTCATAAATAAGGAGAAGAATGATGAGTAAGACTGCAATGATTTGGGGCGCCGACGGCGGTATCGGCCGGGCGCTGGTGTCGAAATTGAGAGACGAGGGCTGGCGTGTGCTAGCCATGAGTCGCCAGACGACTGGCTTGAATGACCTGACGCCCCACCTCTTTGAGGCCGATGTGGCCGATCCTGGCGCCGTCGAGTGGGCCGTTGCCAGGGCCAGCCAGGTCGTGGATCAGGTGGACCTGTGGATCTATGCCGCGGGCGACATCACCGCCAGCAAGGTGGCCGAGATTCCACCCGACTCCTGGCAGCGCATCCTGGATGCCAACTTGGTCGGTGCCTACCTGGCAGCCCACTATAGCCTGCCGCTGCTGGCGCGGGATGGGCACATGATCTTTGTTGGCGCCGTCAGTGAACGCCTGCGATTGCCCCGGCTTTCGGCCTACGCCTCTGCCAAGGCCGGCCTGGAAGCCTTTGTGGAGGTCCTGGGCAAGGAGGAACGAAAACGCGCCATTACCCTTGTACGACCAGGGGCCGTAGACACACCCCTGTGGGAAAAGGTACCTTTTAAGCTGCCGCCGGGCGCTATGAGCCCTGACGAAGCGGCAGCGAGCATCCTGGCCGCCTACCGTGACGGCCATCGTGGCGTGATGGACTTGTGAGCGGCCATGAAGGGGAGAGAAAGCTACATCCGGCTGGAAGGACTGTCAAAAGCTTTTGAGGAAGGCGGTCACAGCCGTACCGTTCTGCAAGGCGCCGATGCTGAATTTGATAGGGGCGAGTTTGTGGCCATCCTGGGCAAAAGCGGCAGCGGCAAGAGCACCCTGCTTAACCTGATCAGCGGCATCGACCTGGTCGATGGCGGGGATATCTGGGTGAGTGATCAGCGATTGACCGCTCTGAACGAGCGCCAGCGGACCCTATTCCGCCGTCATAACATCGGCTTTGTCTTTCAGTTCTTCAACCTCATCCCAACACTGACCGTTTGGGAAAACGTGATCTTGCCGCTGGAGCTGGCCGGCGCGGAAAATGGTGAGGCCCACAGCCGGGTTGAAACGCTGCTGGAGGCGGTGGGTCTGCTCGACCGGCGGGATACCTTTCCCGACCGTCTGTCAGGTGGCGAGCAACAACGCGTGGCCATCGCTCGTGCCTTGGCCCACGACCCGCTGCTGGTTCTGGCTGACGAACCCACTGGCAATCTAGACGCGGCTACCGGCCAACAGGTGATGGCTCTACTGGACCGCCTCACGCGCCAGAATGACAAGAACCTGATCCTGGTCACCCATAGCAGCGAAGCTGCATCCTACGCCGATCGTGTCCTCACTCTGCGCGACGGAAGACTGGTCAATGGGACACAAGATGCCTGAGCGCCGACCTGCTACTTTTGCCTCACGCACGCTGTGGAATATTGGTTGGCGCTACCTTTTGCGACACCCATGGCAGAGCGCGTTAATGGTGTTGGGTATTACCCTCGGTGTGGCCGTGGCGGTGGCCGTAGACCTGGCCAATGCCAGTGCCACCCGGGCCTTTGACTATAGCACCGACGCTGTTGCCGGGCGGGCCACCCATCAGATCCTCGCCGGCCCTCAGGGTCTGGACGAGGCACTCTACGTCGAGCTGCGGCGCCAGGGACTGGCCACCGATGGAATCTCGGTTGCCCCCATCGTGACCGACTATGTATATTCGTCGCAGCTCGGTGGCCGGCCCTTCCAGCTTCTGGGTATCGATCCCTTTGCCGAATCACCCTTTCGCAACTACCTCTGGGGTACGGGCCAGGCGCCAGTTGCAGAGCTGACCAGTCTGCTTACCCGGCCCGGCGCGGTCCTGTTGGCGTCCGATACGGCCGGCGACTATGGGCTAGCACCGGGCGACCGTCTCAGCCTCGAGGTGGGTGGCTACCAGCGTGAGGCATTCCTTGCCGGGTTGCTGACTCCCGCCGACGACCTCAGCCGTCGCACGCTGGCCGGTCTCGTCCTGGCTGACATTGCTACGGCCCAGGAATTGACCGGCCGCTTCGGCCAGCTAGACCGTATTGACCTGATCTTGCCTGACGACGAGGGGGCTTTCGTCGGCGAGTACCGCGCCCTGCTGCCAGCAGGCGCCCAGGTCGTGGCCGTTGATGCCCGCAGCGGCACCGTCGAAGAGATGACGGCTGCCTTCCGCCTCAACCTGCTGGCCCTCAGCCTGCTGGCCCTAGTGGTGGGCCTGTTCCTGATCTACAACACCATGACCTTCTCTGTGGTCCAGCGCCGGCCGCTCTTTGGCACACTGCGCTGTCTGGGTGTTACCCGAGCCGAGGTATTTGTCCTGGTCGTCAGCGAGGCGCTCGT
>JASFHU010000667.1:0-3575 GCA_050123055.1 Anaerolineae bacterium | reverse complement strand
CTCCCGACCGACGTTGGGCGAAGGTCTCCCGACCGAGCCCCCTGGCCCAAGCCCCTTAGCCTTTTACCCTTCCTGGTCCAATAGCTCGTCGATCTTGCCCGACATCTCCTCAATCTGTTGCTCCAGCGACTTGATAGCGGTCAGTGTGGCGTCCAACTGCGTGTTGACCGCCGTCGCAACCGCCTTGTCAACCTGCTTCTTGAATTCTGTCGACTGCTCCATCGTTTTTTCCATCGCCTTGGACATGGTATCCAGGTAGGAATTGGTCCACTTTTCCCACATTTCCATGTTCTTCTCAAAATAGCTCCAGCCTTCGGTCATCGTACTTCCCTCCATTTGGTCTCTTGGTTCGTTGATAGGTGATGGCCGCCCGTTTCGATGCAGGTCTCCATGACAGAATACGGCCATCCACCACGTCCATTGTAGCAGATAGCCGTTACGCCGCAGTTACAAACCAGTTACAGGTTTCAGCTTGCGGCTTGATGATCAGCTTTCGGGGAGATGGTTTGAGAGTTTGGGATGACAAAGTCTTTAGGAGAGCTCGGCGAAAAGGGCCTGGGTCGTGGGAGAGGGCTCAACGTCCAGCTCCTCGCGGAGGGTGGCGGTGCATCGCTGGTAAACACTGTGCACCTGGGGGCGGTTGCCCTGGGCCGAGTGGGCCCGCATCAGCAGCCGGTAGGCAGCCTCCCAGCAATTGTCACGGGCCAGGATCGCCTGAGCGACCTGCACAGCTTCATCCAGTGCCCCAGCCTGCAGCAGGTGCCGGGCCAGTCGCTCAGCCGTCACCAGATAGAGATGCCGCAGTCGCTGTCGCTCCGCTGCCGGCCAGTCCTCGTACATGCAGTCGGGCAGATAATCTTCCTCATAGAGCGCCAATGCCTGGCGCAACTGGTGCAGGTCATCGGAGGCCGCCAGCCGTTCAAAGTCAACGACGTCGACCATCACTCGGGCCGCGGGATTCAGCCCGTACACCTGCCTCCTGCGGACCACAAAAAAGGGCGGTGCCCCCCTGGGTCTGCCCGGTTCCAGCGCCCGGTGGAGGGCATTCAAGGCCACCTTGAAATCGCGCTCCGCCGCATCAGGGGGGAGATGGGGCCAGAGCTGATCGACGATCTGCTCACGGTAGAACCACTGTCGTGGATAGGTGAGCAGCAGTTGAAAGATCTGTCGCGCCTTCTCGCGCTTCCAGTCGCGGGCGCTCAAGGGCTCATCGCCGCGCCAGACAGCAAAGGATCCCAGCGTTCGCACCGACAGCGAGTACCCGGGATGGTACTCGATCTCTGCCAGCCCTTGTCCATCGAGCAAGCGCCCCACCAAGCCCCTTTCGATGCCTCGCTTCTGAGCTTCGATGAGCAAAGGGATCGCCGCCTGCTCATCCTTGAGTCCGATGAAGGTACGCTTGAGCAATAGGGCATCGTATCCCCGATCACGAACCACGGGCAGCAGTTCCGCAAGATAGCCGGCGGCGCCATCCGCATCCTTCTGCCACCAGGCGGTCAGGGCCAGCCACAGCCACGCCGCCGACTGGCCAAAGGTATCGCCTACCTGGCCAAAGCCTCGGGCAGCCCGGCTCAACAGCTCGTTAGCCTGTTCCCACTGGCCGGCCAGAGCGTGAATGGCGCCCTTGGTTACCTGGACGAGATTCTGCATCCACTCGTCGCCGGCCCGCTGCACAATCTCCAGCGCCTCCTCCACAACCCGCTCCGCAGCAGCCGGGTCCCCGTGGTAGCCCAGGGCCCGAACAAGTCCCCAGAGCGGCTCCACCTGGGTGCGCATCACCTTAAAGGCACGCACCTGCTCAATCGCCCGCTGGTAGTAGGATCTGGCTTGCTGAACCGACTCCTGTTCCGAGCCGTCCCAGACGGCGCTCCATCCCAACTGCAGGGCGTGCCCCAGCCGCATAAAGCCCACCGCCTCCACAAAGTCGGACTGCAACTGCTGGCCGATCTCGATGCCTTCGCGGGCACAACGTTCCGCAGCTTCCGCGTCCCCTTGCAAGCTATGTACCAGGGACAGGAGCAGCACAGTCTCGCGGTGGAAACGCTGGGGGCGGGACTGGTCAGCCCCCCGCTCCTCCTCGGCTCGTTTGGCCAGCAGTTGCTGGGCCTCCGCCAGCCGCCCGGTGCGGACCATCGCCCGCGCCTCGAGATAGATGTCGCCCGGCGCCGCCTGGGTGCGGAGCAAGCGAGCTTCGTGGTGCAGGGCTTCGGCCTGGTCGGGATAGCCCAGGTTGAGCTTGTTCTCGGCCAGCCGGTCCAGCAGGGCGGCCGTCTCCGGACCATGCTCCTCCGGCTCCAGGAGGCGCAGCGCCTCTTCCAACAGACTGTCAGCCATCAGCGGGCGCACCGTATCGAGATAGACTTGGGCCTGGCCGCGAAGGGCCCGGCTGCGCCCCAGAGGGTCTCGTTTTTCGGCATACAGACGCTCGGCCATGAGGTACTGGCCCAATGCCTCGTCAAACCGGGCCCGCAGGCGGAACATATCGCCCATCAGCAGACCCACACCAGGCTGGGCCGACCGTACCCCCTCCGGCAACTGGGCAATCCAGGCGCCAAGACTGTCAAAACGACCCAGGCCTACCAACCCCGGACCGATCTCTTCGATCAGCGTGGCCGCACGCATCAAGTCCTTTGCTTCCAGCAGGTGGTAGATCGTCTCTTCAGGCTGGCCCTCCTGCTGGTAGTAGCCTGCGGCCCGGCGGTGAAGGTCCTGCGCCGGGCCGGCGTCCTGCTTCAGGCGAGCCTGCAAGAAATCGTGGAACAAGCGGTGATAGCGGTACGTCTCGTCGTCTATCGACACCAGGAACAAGCCGCTTTCCTGAAGCCGGCCCAGCTCGGACGCGCTATCCTGCACATCCAACAGGTGGTCGCAGACAGAGCTGTCCATCTGCCGCAAAACTGAGGTCGTGAGTAGAAAGCGCTGCACTTCAGGAGGCTGGCGGGCCAGTACATCCTGGGCCAGGTAGTCAAACAGAGCTTCCAGCGTCGTCGGTAGCTGTCCCAGTACCGCATCCAGATCCTGTACCGCTCCGCTCTGCAGACCCTGCCAGACCATCTGCAGGGCGATGGCCCACCCCTCCGTCTCGGCCTCCAGCGCCGTGGCCTGCTCTGGAGAAAGGGGGTACTCGTACTTTTCGCGAAAGAGCACTTCGATCTCGTCCGCCGTAAAGGCCAGGTCGGCGCGGGTCAGCGCCAGCATCTGCCCCTTGACGCGCCAGCGGGTGACGGCGTCCAGGGCTGGCATCTGCCGGCTGGCGATCACCACGTGCAGCCGGGGCGGAATATAGTCCACCAGGCGCTCCACCAAGGCGGCGATCTCGGGCACATCGTCTACCAGGTGATAGTCGTCCAGGACAAAGGCGGCCTCCCCGTCCAGACCAAGGGTCAGCGCGTTCAGCAGCGGTGTCAGCGCGTCGGGTGTCACGCGGCCGCCAGACCCCTCCAGAACGCGAAAGATCGGCTCGCACACACCCGGCTCGTGCCCCTCGAACGCGCAGACGAGGTGGGCCACAAAGAGAACCGGATCGCGATCCGGTTCAGTGATCGTGTACCAGGCAAGCCTGTCCACCGTGCCGG
>JASFHU010000666.1:0-3576 GCA_050123055.1 Anaerolineae bacterium | reverse complement strand
GCTGGAAGAACTGGCAGCGGATCTCTTGGGCAAGGAAGCGGCCGTGTTGGTACCCAGCGGGACGATGGCCAATTTGGTGTGCCTGCTGGCCCACTGCGCCCGCGGAGATGAGGCGATCATGGGCGATATTTCCCATACGTTCCTCTTTGAGGCAGGTAGCTCTGCAGCCGTGGGCGGGATCCATCCTCGCACGGTGCCCAACCAGACCGATGGGACACTGAAGCTAGGCGATATCAAAGCAGCTCTCCGGGACCCCCAGAATGAGCACTATCCGCGCAGCCGACTCATCTGTGTGGAGAATACGCACAATCGCTGTAGCGGAGCCGTGCTCTCGCCAGCGTATATGGCTGAGGTCCGTGCGTTAGCCGATGAACATGGATTGGCCATTCACCTGGACGGCGCACGGGTTTTCAATGCTGCGGTGGCGCTAGGCGTGGCTCCCTCCCTGCTGGCACGCGATGCCGATTCGGTGAGCTTTTGCCTGTCGAAGGGACTGTCGGCCCCAGTGGGGTCGCTGGCCTGCGGGTCCGCGGAGTTTATCCAGAGGGCACGGCGCCAACGCAAGTTGCTGGGCGGTGGCATGCGACAGGCTGGCATTCTGGCCGCGGCGGGTACTGTGGCATTGGAAACCATGATAGACCGTCTGGCCGAGGATCACGCAAATGCCAGGCGCCTGGCGGAGGGTTTGAGCCAATTGCCGAAGATCGAGATCGATCCAGAACGTGTGCAGACGAATATCGTGATCTTTGCCCTGACACCGGATGCCCTCTCGCCGGCACAGTTGGCGCAGGGTCTGGCTGGGCACGGTGTCAAGGTGGGCACAATCGGCGAGCGCCGCATCCGGGCCGTGACTCACCATGGGATCGCAGCCCAAGACGTCGATAATGCCCTGACAGCCTTCCGGGACGTTCTACAGGCCGGGGGGTGATAGATCCAAGCCGCAATGCACCTTGTGGATGGCTGCGCGAGGGGAGCGATCTGCTTCTCTTACGCCAGGTCCCCCAGCCCCGGTGAAGGTGACAGTTGATGCGATCTGTGATACAATTCGTTCGCTAACCCCGTGGGGCCTTGGCCCTGAATCCAAAGAAGCAGGAGGAGAGAGCGATGGAGCACGAACTCCGCAATCGATTGAGGATTCCCGAGAGCCGCCTGGAGGATATCAACGCCCTCTTGTTGGATCCCAACGCCCGCGTCATCAACGACCTGTTGGAGGTCGTCGAAAGATATGGCACTGTCGAAGAGATCAACGCAAAGGCTGCAGCGGCCCGCGATCTGCCCAACCTGCTGACTCGCCTCAGGGAGATGGGCTCGCCCTACCTGGCCGACCTGGAGTGGCTGATGGCCCAGCGGGATGCGGACGCTTTTGTCAGCCTGTCGGAGTTTCGACGTGCCGTGTTGGGCGACAAGGCTGAGACAGTACCGTACCAGGAGAGTCTGGCGGTCACCCTGGAAATCAGCGCTCTGCAATACTTCCCCTTCCTCATTGCGGAGGCCAAACAGGCCATCGCTGGCCAGGACCTGATGCCAGGGCGCTATATCCGCGTCCGAAAGATGAAGGAGCAAGAAGCAGACCAGGGTGACATCCTGGCCGTCGCAGCCGCCATGCAGATCATCGGCGCAAGTTATGTCGAAACTCTGGACACCAAGGGCACTGACGGGTCAAACATCCATCTGGGTGGGCCGGCAACGATCACCGGCTACTTTGGCGGCGTGGGGCAGCCCAACGACCATGCCCTGACGTGGCTGGACGAGTTCCTGTACTACTATACCACCTATGGGGTGCGACAGGTTCTGAATCTCAATCCAGGCACTGTGCTGCTGGGCTACTTGCTCCACAAGCTGGGCGTCGACATCGAATTCAAGATCTCGGTGTTCATGGGCAATGATAACCCCTATGCTGCCCTATGGACGCTCCTCGGAGCCAGGCTCTTTGGCCGCGACGACGGAACTACACCGCTCATCGGTTTCAACTGGAGCAATTCGGTGACCAACGAAACGATCGAGATCACGGCCCAGGTACGGAAGGCGCTGGACCTGGAGGACATCGTCCGGTTCGAACACCATATCACGGAAACCTGGAAGAGTATTGTTCGCCAGCCCTACGATCGTACGGATGAACTGGTCGAGTTGGCCGACCAGGTAGCCAACATCTCGGCAAAGCACGAGGGAGGCATACCGGGGATCGATGCAGCTCGCGACCATCCCTCCGATATCCTGGACTATTTCCGGGACAAGGCCGAGATCTTGGAGGTGGGTGATATGCCAGCCCTGGAGCGCAACTATCTGGACAAGCACGATGCGGTAAATCGCACAGCCCGGGCGCTCACCAGAGCTGGGCTGTCCTTCATTGCCGCCCAGAATCTGCATAGGTAGGCCTGCTCCACAATAGGCTCGATGGAGAGTGAACCATGACACAAAAACCGTTCCGTCCGGGCGGCGTCAATCCTGCCCTGGTCACCCCTTTTGCCAGGGACCAATCGGTGAACGAGGAGGGTTTCCGAACTCTCATCCGTCACGTTCTCGATGACGTGGATGGGCTGGTCCCCTGCGGTACTACGGGTGAGTTCAACTATCTCACCCCGGAAGAGAACAAACGGCTGGTGCAGATTGCCGTGGATGAAGCTCATGGCAAGCCGGTGATTGCTGGAACCGGGGCTGCTGGTACCAAGCTGGCCACTCAATTGGCCCGTGGTGCGCTTGAGGCTGGCGCTGATGCCTGCCTCGTCGTCTGTCCCTACTTTCTCCACCCTTCGGACAAAGGGATCTACCAACATTACTACACAATCGCCAGGGCGATACCCGAGATGCCGATCGTCCTCTATAACATCCCCCAGGTTGTAGATGCCTACCTGCCCCGGCGCGTAGTGGAGGATCTGGCTGATATCCCCAACATCGTCGGCCTAAAGGACTCATCGGGCAACCTAACCTACACAATGGAGATCCTGGAGTATGCTGGCGATCGGATCAGTGTGCTGGTCGGCCACGACGAAGTCGTGCTCAATGCACTGGCTGGCGGCGTCAACGGCATGATCTTGGCCTCGGCCCAGGTCTACCCCGAGATCTGGCAGGGCGTCCTGGCAGCGGTCAGCGACGGGGACCTGGCGACGGCCCGAGCCCTCCAGGGTAAGGTGCAGAAGCTGTCGCGTATCTTTTGCCGCTACGGCGGGGGCGTGGCGGTCAAGCAGGCACTGAAGATGATGGGGCTGGATGCCGGCCGGCCCCGCAGTCCCCTCAAGGGCGTCGGCGGGGCTCTGTTGCACGAGGATCGAGCCGAGATCCAAATGGAGTTGGAAAAGCTGGGCAAGATCGAGACACCCCTGAGCGAGCTGCAGGCGCCGGGGGGACCGGTAGACGGCCGATTCGGGGACATCGGTCTGGATGCGGCTACAATCCAGGCCGAGGGGATGCACGTAGGCAGCGGCAGTAGCGGCGAGGGTGTCGAGGCTGCGCAGATCGACCTGTTGTGTGGGACCAAGGATGGGCCGATGGGAGAGAGCTGGGCCTATCAGCTCACCTACCCGCGTCACGGGTTCGAGGCGCTGACGGCGATCCTGGAGCCCAATCTCACGGTACGCC
>JASFHU010000665.1:0-3585 GCA_050123055.1 Anaerolineae bacterium | reverse complement strand
ATACACGTACCGGGCCTTGCCAGTGTCCACATACTGCTCGATCAAATCTGGGATCACCTCACGGGCGACCTGTGCACAGGCCGGTCATTGGTAATCCGAGAATTCAGTGATCACCACCGGTGCATCGGCCTGGCCCATACTACGGTAGCTGTCGGCCGAGACCTCCAGGGTGGGTGGTTGTCCCCCCGCCAGGAGGTATTCGATCTGCTGTTGGAAGGCTTGGTACGGCTGCGCACCCGAGAGTGCGATCCCGTTTATTCGAAAGGCAGGGGTCCCCGTCACGCCCTCCCTCACACCTTCCTGGTAGTCGGCGGTCACCTTGTCGGCATAGTCCCCATTGTCGAGACAGGCATCGAACTGCGCCTGGTCCAGCTCCAGGTCACCGGCCAACCCCTTGAAGGTTTCTACAGCAGCCTCGCTGCCAGACCATGATCCCTGGCTCTCAAAAAGCAACCCGTGCATCTCCCAGTACTTTTCCTGCTCGCCAGCACACTCGGCCGCCTCGGCCGCTTTCTGAGCCTGGGGATGGATGGAGTACAGGGGGAAATTCCTGAATATGTACCGCACCTGACCGCTATCGACATAGTTTTCCACAATCTGCGGCAACGTCTCACGGACGTATTGAGCGCAGTACGGTCATTGGAAGTCAGAGTAGTCGACAATGGTCACCGGCGCATCGGGCGAGCCGAGCACATGCCAATCATCTGCATCCACCGGCAACTCTGCAGACGCCGCCGGCTGCGATTCGGATGTTTCACCAGCTTCCTCCACCGTGGCCGACGGACCCGTGTCAGCCGCCGTGGCTGACGGACTTGTGTCAGCCGACTCGGTACCGGGGGTCGGCGTCGCCATCTCGGGCCCACAGGCCGCGACCAGCAACGCTGCCACCAGCAGCACTACCAACCAGCCAAATCTATTTCCCATTCCACTTCCTTTCCCATGCCCGATGTCGGGACACAACACTCAGCCTGCCGCGTTACCACCCACGACGACCGACTGGGCTAGACAGAGCACTGAGTTATCGTGCCTGCACCGCAAGGACGCAGGACACCAGTCCGCATTCTGTTACGAAATCTGTACTCGTCGCAAGCGCAGCGAGTTGGTAACCACAAAGATGCTGCTAAGCGCCATCGCTCCCGCCGCAAAGACCGGATGCAGCCTGATGCCTAACCAGGGATAGAACACCCCCGCCGCCAGTGGAATCAAGATCACGTTGTAGAAGAACGCCCAGAACAGGTTCTGTTTGATGGTCCGCATCGTCGCCCGGCTCAGGGCGATGGCTCGCGGTACGCCCCGCAGGTCGCCACTCATCAACGTCACATCGGCGGCAGCCATGGCCACATCGGTGCCGGTGCCAATGGCGATGCCCACGTCCGCCTGGGCCAGGGCCGGCGCATCATTGATGCCATCGCCAACCATGCCCACCGTCCCTCTTTCCTGGAGAGACTTGACCTGGGCTGCCTTGTCGCCAGGCAGTACCTGGGCCACCACCTTGCTGACCCCCACCTGTTGGCTGATGGCCTCGGCTGTCCGTTGGTTGTCTCCCGTTAGTATCACCACGTCCAGGCCCAATTGCTGCATCCGGCGGATCGCCGCAGCAGAACCATCCTTCACTGTATCAGCCACAGCCACGACGCCTACGGCTTCTCCCTCTACAGCCACCAGCATCGCGGTCTTGGCCTCACCCTCCAGGCGGTCCAGAACACCGTCCAACCCATTAAGGACCGCGCCGCGGATCTCCAGCAGCCGTCTCGAGCCGACCAGCACGCTCTGGCCATCCACCGTTGCCGCGATCCCCTGGCCAGCAATCGCCTCAAAATCCTCCGGGTCGCTCAGGCTCAAGCCCTCAACCTGAGCTGCCTGGACTATGGCTTGGCCGAGCGGATGCTCCGAGCCCCGCTCGGCTGAAGCAGCCAACCTGAGCAAGCTGGCACGGGTCTGATCCCGGGTTGCACCATCCCCCACCACCGTCTCCACGTCTGTTACAGACGGCTCACCTTGCGTAATGGTTCCCGTCTTGTCCAGAACCACCGTGGTCAGCTCGTGGGCACGCTCCAGGGCCTCGCTATTCTTGAACAGGATACCATTCTCCGCGCCCTTGCCGGTGCCGACCATAATGGCCGTCGGCGTGGCCAGTCCCAAGGCACACGGACAGGCGATCACCAGCACGGCCACCATATAGAGCATGCTCTCCGTAAAGCCCACGCCGCCAAGGACAAGCCAGGCCACGAAGGTGATCAACGCCACGACAATGACCACCGGCACAAAGACCGCCGCTATCCGGTCAGCCAGCCTCTGGATGGGCGCTTTGGATCCCTGAGCCTCCTCTACCAACCGTATGATCTGGGCCAGAGCTGTCTGAGCGCCGACGCGGGTTGCCTCGAACTTGAGCAACCCCTGCTTGTTGATCGTCCCGCCTACAACCTCATCACCCGGTTTTTTGTCTACCGGGAGGCTCTCACCCGTCAGCATCGACTCGTCCACTGCCGAGTGGCCCTCGATGACTATCCCGTCCACCGGCAACCGCTCGCCAGGACGGACCAGCACCATGTCACCCAGCAGGACCGATTCGACCGGCACATCCATCTCGGCACCGTCGCGTACCACTCGGGCGGTCTTGGGTCTCAAGCCCATCAGCTTTTTAAGTGCCTCTGACGTGCGCCCCTTGGCCCTCGCCTCCAGCAACTTGCCCAGCTTGATCAGGGTGATGATCGTGGCCGACGTTTCAAAGTATACATGGCCGCTCAAACCAGGGAACAGCACCACAGCCAAACTGTAAAAGTACGCCGCCGACGAGCCCATGGCAACCAACACGTCCATATTGGCCGAGCCGGCCCGCAAGCTCTTGTACCCGCCGACGTAATAGTCCCAGCCAACGTAGAATTGGACAGGGGTCGCCAGGGCCAGAAACAGCCAATTGACCCACGGCGCGTGCGCCCAGGCACCCAGCAGGCCGAAATCGCGGGCCATGCTCAGCACAAAAAGCGGCAGAGTAAACGCCACCCCGACCCAGAACTTGCGAGTCTGGTCCCGGATCTCGGCCTCGCGCGCGGCACGCTCCACATCCTCGGCCGCTTCCCCTTCGCCGGTGACAATCACATCGTAGCCTGCGTCGTGGATGGCCTGCTGGATGGCAGCCAGGCTAACCACGCCGGGCAGGTATTCGACACTGGCCCGCTCGCTGGCAAAGTTGGCGCTGGCCGCCACCACTCCATCCAGCCGGCCCAACGTCCGCTCGATAGTGCGGGCACAGTTGGCACAGGTCATACCGGTAACAGGCAACTCTACCTTAGCCGTCGGCACATCATACCCGATGTCACGGATGAGCGCAAGAAAGTCCCCTTCTTTGACAACCGATGGGTCATAGATCACCGACGCCTTTTCGGTGGCCAGGTTGACCGTCGCCCCTTCGACGCCACTCATGCGCTTCAGGTTGCGCTCAACGGTCAATGTGCAATTGGCACAGGTCATGCCCGTGACGGGCAGACTTAGCTGTTTGCTTGCCATGTCAGATCCTACCTATCCTAGTGGGCAACGGACGGAGGCCAGTACCCTATCAGGGGACCAGCCACTTTCCGCACCGTC
>JASFHU010000664.1:0-3586 GCA_050123055.1 Anaerolineae bacterium | reverse complement strand
GTTGACTGCCTCCTTCAGGATAAGGCTTTCCGCAGGAGTAAGGCGAAGGGCGCGATTGCTTCACGGTACGGATTGCCGTTCTGGAAACAGGTATACAGTTCCCCATGGTGCCAGGGTTGGTGCGCCACGGCGCAGTGTCCGTGCGGCACCAATGCACCAGGCCAGTTTGGCGGCAAACATCACCGGCGCGATGGGCCAGTGCCGCAATAACTGCTGGTCCTGCCGGAAAGCTTGCCAGGTCACCCCGCCAGCCATCAGGGGCGCGGCCAATAGAGCACGCCAGGCTCGGCGCAAGGGCCATGGTACCTTTAGTTGGCAGGCGTAGCGCCGGTCGACCTTGACCGAGTATTGACCGAAACGGTAGGCATGATGCAGCACAGAGGTAAGACGGCTTCGACTAGGGTGGTGATGCACGACTGCCCGGGGCTCAAATTGGAGACCGTAGCCAGCCAGGCGCAGTCGTAGCGTCAGATCGGCGTCTTCCCCGGCAGGGTAGGGGTAAGCTTCGTCGAATCCGCCTGTCGCCTCCAAGGCCGAGCGCCGGCAGCTCAGGTTGAAGCTCGGTAGCAGATCTCGCTGACCGGGGGAGCTCGTACTCAGGTACTCGTGAAAGGTCGCCACATTGTCGGCCAGAATCCAAAAGCTGGCGCCAGTCAGCGCCATGCTTCCCCCGACCACGTGCACATCCGGATCGGTGTAGGGCGTGAGGAGCCAAGTGAGCCAGTCGGGCTCCGGCACACAGTCGGCGTCCAAGAAAACCAGAAGCTCTCCAGTTGAGGCTGCTAACCCTCGGTTGCGCGCCTGAGCAGGTGGAATCGGCTGCTCGCTCTCCAGGAAGCGCACCAGGTGATCTTGTACCACTTGCCGCGGCTTGTCTCGTCCGACCACCAGCACCTCGGTCTGGCGCAGGTCGGCTGTCTGGCCGCGGACCGCTTCCAACACGCGGCCAATCATGGGCGAGTCAAGGTTTGGGATAATGATAGAGACGCTCGTGCTCACCGATCCAATACCTCATACAGGTGGCCCAGCATTCTCTTCCCCAGCGCTGTGGGCGTGAACTGGCTTTGGTAGAGTTGATAGCCCTCCCTTGCCAGCCGGTCGCGCAGTGCGGGATCGCCCTTGAGATCTAGGATAGCTTCGGCCAGAATCCCCGGTTCTCCGCGGGGTACCAGATAGGCATGCCGGCGATGGGTCAATGTGGCTCGCACTGTGGGCGAGTCTCCCGTAAGTACTGGGCGGCGCATCGCCAGGCCTTCATAGATCTTGTTCTGCACAGTGTGTAGACTCTGGGGTGTCGAGCCGAACGCACCAAGGCAGACGTCGGCAGCGGCCGCACGACGCGGTATCTCCTCTTTTTCTACCCAGTCGACAAAGGTGACATTTCTCGCGCCCAGCTCGTCCGCTACTTGCTCGGCTTGGGCGCGCTCTGGCCCGGTGCCGACCAGCTCAAACTCTACGTGTGGTTCCCCTTTCAATAACGCCGCGGCGCGGACGATTTGGTCCACTCCATGATTGCGAATGAAGGTACCATAGTAAAGAAGGCGAAAACGCCCGTTCCTGTGAGGCAGCGGATCCAGCGGCCCGAATACCCGGTCATCGGCGCCGGTAGGCACCAGCCGAAACCGATCCGCGGCCAGTCCATGAGTGTCACCGAACCAAGCGACATACTCTGCCGTGTCCAGGATCAGCCGATCGGGCAAATGGCAGGCCATGCGCTCCAGACGACGAAGCAGTCGACCACTCAACGGATGGCGCGCCACCAATCCGCGCTCCTCAGCGATGAGGTAGATGGACATAAAAACGTCCAGCACCAGGGGCTTGTTTCGCTGCCGCGTGAGCCACCGGGCGAGAAAGGTGTCCAGCTGGCCAGGATAGCCGAGCAACATGATGTCATAGTCTCCTATCTGACGGTAAGCAGCCAGCAGCTCCCGGTAGGCCTTCAACAAGCGCAGGACAAAGCTGGGCCGAGCCCAGCCGCCACTGGCTACCTGCACCCGGTCCTCAACATCGTGCCAAAGAGGTACGTTGCAGGTAACCAGATCTATGCCGGTGCGGCGCAGTCCTTCTTGCATGATCTGGTTACGCGAGTAGCCGGGCCGGTAGGTGCCAAAGTAGCAGACCCTCAATGGCCTGAGGCTCATCTTTGCTTACTCTCCAGATGGCAGCGGCAAGGTGATCACTGCATCTCCCTGGGCAAGCCGCAGGACCTGCCCCTCTCTGTCCAGCTCAGCCTCCGCCCCCACCCAATTCCCGACTAGAAATATGGTGACTGTCTGAAGCAGGCCTCTAGTTGGGGCGTAGTATACTATATCTTGGCCTGTTTCGCCATTCATGGTTGCCGGCATGGAGGATCCGGTCGTGTCCTGAGCCGCTGCCAACAGCAGGACCTCCGCCGGCTGCCCAGCGGAATCAAGCCTGATGCGCTGGCCCTCCACGGTACCGTCAACAGCCAATTGCCAGGCCAAGGCTGCCTGTTCCTGTGATGGCCCGTGGGCTGCATCGACTACAATCACAGGACCTGGATCGTGGTAGGCAAAGATCCATCGATCGTGCTGCCAGCCACGCCAACCGGTTAGACGGGTATGGCTCCAGTCGCGCTCATCGCCGGTCTGGAAGGCGAGTACTTTTGCGTAGTAGGGTGGATCCTGGGCCCAGGGTCCGCCAATGCCGTTGAGATGGTAGAGGGCGGCGCTCAGCCCGCTGCGAGGGATCAGAAGACCGTTCAGGTTTTCGCGAGGGATCCGCTTGTCCCTGAACAAGCTGCGGCCTTCCGGGAGCCAGCGAGGGGGTTTCCCTTCCAGCGCATCTGAGACCAGTGGTGCACCCCGATGCACCAGGGTGACGGTGTTGGTTGCCTTGTAACGGTGCCAGCCGCTGAACCTCAGGTTGAGCAGCAGGTAGGACGAGTCCACCAGCCAGCCATCGCGGAAAACGATCTTGTCTGGTGCCAGCGGCCCTTCCTGGTTGGGCAAGCCCGAGTCGCCGTACAGAATGCAGGAGCCTTGCGCAGGCGATTGACCTACCAGCGCGAGGGATTGCTCAACGCCGGGCTGTGCGTACAAGTAGATATCGTGTGCCTCGGCATAGTCCAGGGCTCGTCCCGCCAGCCAGATGTATCGGGGGTCATCCAAAAGATGTGCCCCCAGGTAAGCAATGCCGGCCAGTGAGGGATAAGCTGGATGGTTGTAGCGCAATGGTGCTCCGTCAGGTAGGGCCTGGAGCAACAGCCACTCAAAGGAAGGCCGAATCCTGTCCTCAGGTGGCTGGCCAGTGTACAACGACTGGAAGTAGGCGTTGTGAATCCACTCAGGCTGGTAGATGAACGCATCGTCGGTGTTGCGGAAGCGGGTGAGCCAGCCACGTTGATTACGCTTCAAGTAGTCGCGATTTGCAGGCGACAGGTCTGGTGCGGCCAGGTTCCCAGCTTCCAGCAGGGCGAGCAACCCGGCACCATTCTCCTGATTCTCGTAGGGGCCCTCTGGCCATTTGGAGTATGCCAGCCCGTACATCCAGTCCACAAGCTCGACGGTCAGTGCCCGGCGGTTGATGGCTGCGAACCACGACTTCAGTTGCATCCAGTCGGCGT
>JASFHU010000663.1:0-3591 GCA_050123055.1 Anaerolineae bacterium | reverse complement strand
TCAATGGAGGCAAAGTCGCCGGCGTAGCCACGCGGCTTGGCGTAGGTGCGCTCTGCGGTTCTGGTGAGCAGTACATAGGGCAGCAGCTCGCGCTTGATGCGCTGGCCGATCTCAACCTTGACCGACTCGTGAGCGGGCGCGGCGTCGCCGATGGTGTCGTTCATGAACTCCACAAAGGACAGCATGCCGCCCTGTATCTCCTGGGCAAGGGGGTCGGGGATCTGGCCCCTCCGCTTCAAGGCCGCCTGGTCAGCCTTTTCAAGCACCGCTTTCAGGTGCTCGATGTGGGCCGCGATCTCGCCCCACTGATCGCTGGCCAGTTCCTCTACCACGCCTCGATCGCGCAGCATCTGTCCCAGCATGCCCATGTTGTCGCGCAGGCGGCCGGACACGATCCTGCCCAAGGCGTGGTAGAAGCGAGCCGCCAACGCGGGGTTCTCGTCCAGTTTGCGCTGCAACGCGTCGCAGGGCAGGACCAACAGCAGGGAATTTTCCACGGCCAGGACGGTCGCCGACGCGGGCTTTCCCTCCAGGAGCGACATCTCACCCAGGATCTCACCCGGACCGAGGTGTACCAGCGTCGAGTCGCCCAGGGCCTCAGAACGGATGCCCAGCAGGCCCTGCAGCACGAAATACAGGGCATCGAGCTGTTGGCCTTCGACGATGATCTGCGCGTTGGCGATGACCTGCCGCTCGTGCCCGGCGGAAAACAGCCAATCGAGATCCCCAGGGGTGAGTTCGCCCAGGAGCTGCAGCGCTTCTCTCATGTGAGTTCCTCCTCAACGACGGCGTATGATGAACTGGCACAAAGGGTGGGTAGGACTGTACCGATTGTATCGCAGGCTGGTCTCTCTGTCAAATGATGCTGGGGGGCGTCAAGAAGACGGTGGAAACTGCATCGGTACAGACCCGTGTGTCCAGGAACAAGCCAGCTTTGAGGAGGGAGCATCCCCTGATGCGACCGGCCGTCGGTACAGACCTGACAGGTTTCCAAAACCTGTCAGGTCTGGTCATAGTGTCTCAAGGTAAACCTGAATGGCCTCTCGCATATTCGATTCCAGCGCGGCCAGGGTGCCTATGGAATGATCAGTAATTATGTCAATGAAACTAGTTACCGCGCATCACCAGAGGCAGGAAGATGCGCCACTCCTGGTCGCCAAAAACGGCAAAGTGGCTAAGGTGAGGGACGGTGGCCTCGAGCTGGTTGGCCGCCGTGTACCGGCCCGTGACGCTAATCCCCTCAGTGGACCATTCAGCTCCATCCCCGACCCACAGTTCCAGCGTGTCCTCGTCCAAACCAGCCACTTCTGCATCGGCGTAGGCGATGGTCGCGGTGAGCGGCGGATCGAGTTGCAGGCCCGGCAGCCTGTCGCCGCCCCGGTAGGCATCGAGGGTGAAGGCGTGGCCGGCAAAGGCCGTGCCGGGCGGCGGCAGGATGGCGCCCTCCTGCGGCTGGAAGACCAGCGTGACGGTGCCGGTCACCGCGCCGGCCGGTACCTGGATGACGGTCGGACTGCCGAGTGCATCCGTGTAGACCAGGGTCGCTCCCAGCTCCGGCTCGATAGCCTGGGCCGCTCCGGCCCCGATCAGGATGGTGTGAGCTGCCCCGGCCTGACCGCCACAGTTCTCCGCCTCCAGACTCACGCTGTACACGCCCGGCATGGACCAGAGGTATTCGCTGCCTTCGCTACCCTGGCCGCTGGCCGGTTCCGGCGACCAGGTGTAGCTGATGGGCTGGGTTGCTCCCGCCGGCGAGACCACGGCCGTGAAGGCATAGAGCGTGCCGGTCATGCCCTCGGTCGGCCCACTGATACTGGCCTCAGCCAGGGGTTCGGGGCAGAGCGGCACTCCGACAAAGTCCTGGCCGGTGACGTCGGCGTCCACCACCTCGACTTGGCGCGTGACCGGGCTAAAGGTCCACTGGGAGAGACTGGGGGTGAGGGTATAGTTGCCCGGCGCCAGCCCGGCGATGGTGTACTCCCCGAACTCGTTGGTGACGTCCGAGACTTCTGCGCCGGCCGAGACGGTCACCCCGGCCAGCGGGCCACCCGTGCCGTCGAGCACCTGGCCGGAGATGGTGTAACCCGCAAAACCGAGGAAACGCAGGATCCTCATGCCACCGGCCTGGTCAGCCACGTAGATCAGTCCTCCGTCCAGGTCCAGGGACCAGGCGAGGGAGGTGTCATAGTAACCGACCAGCCAGGGGTTGGTTGGGTCAGAGATGTTGACCACGCTCACGCCATGCTGGCCCACGGCGACGTAGGCATAGTCCCCCTCGAGTTCGACGCCGTAGGCGTGGTCTCCTTGCAGCACGGCGTGGCCCACCTCGACGGGTGCCGTAGGAGTAGAGACGTCCATCACCCGCAGACCGCCGGAATTGGTGAGGGCCACGTAGACATGGTCGCCGCGAACCGCGACGCCGCGGGCCGGCTGGTCGGTCCACTGGTAGAAACTCACCTCGGTGAGGGTCAGCGGGGTCGTGATGTCGATGATCCGCAGCCCGCCTGCTGCGTCGGCCACGAAGGCGTGGTTGCCCGACAGGGCGACGTCAAAGGCATTGCCGGGGGTGTTCAGGAGCTCCACGTGGTTGGGATTGACCTTGTCGCTGACGTCCACCACGCCCAGCCCGCCTGTGTCTTCCGTCACATAGGCATAGTTGCCGTCCAGGGCCAGCCTTTCCTGTGAGTAGACTGGGTTGGTACGGCCCTCCTCATGGGCCGACGTGGGATCGGTTATGTCAATGACAAAGAAATAGTCCCCGCCGGCCACGTAGGCGTAGGGCCAGTCTGCGACCACCCCGTTGCCGTTGTGGGTCCATACCGAGGTGACTTCGGAGGGCGCAGTCGGTGTGACGACCTCGACGACCCGCAACCCGAGGCCCCCAGCGGCGAGGTAGGCATACCCCTCGTGCACGGCGACGTCCATCGCCTTGTAGGGCGCGGCGATGGGAAAGTGGCCGACCGACTCCATATTCCACGCCGTCACGGCGTCAGGATCGAGGGCGGCGCTCGCCGCCGGCAGAAGCCGCGGCCCCGCCAGTGAGGGCTGGACCGAGAGCAGTGCGCAGACCAACAGCAGACCCAGTAGTGCCGACGCTCTTGATTTCATCATTGAACCTCCTATGGCGCGAGCGAACTTCCCGTAACGGCTCCTTGAGGACTGGTCGCCCCTGACGAGCGACCACACGCTGTCAGACACCAGCAACCGACACACTGCGCCCTGGACTCGCCAAGGCGCGGCGACTTCCGGCTACAGGAACATTGTACCACAAAATCTGTTGACCCTCAACCTGCCGTATTCCCTTATGTATAACGCTAACGAAGTGATCTCTGGAGGTGGCCCACGTCCCCTGGCAATCCTCCGAAATGGGGATTGCCCTTTCTGCAGTATGCTGTTATAATCAGTAGACCGGAATCTGCTCCTGGCGGATCGCCAGATCCGGCAGAAAGGCATTGGATCTGGCGATCCAATGCGAGCCGTTGCGGTGTACTGATAATACCAGCGTAGCTCAAATCCTCGCCACATCATAGCATCCATGACAGCAACTAGGCGGACCAACGAGAACGGTCCTGAGAAGCATAGCACCTGCAG
>JASFHU010000662.1:0-3593 GCA_050123055.1 Anaerolineae bacterium | reverse complement strand
CGTCACCTGGAAGCCGGCCGCCGTCTCGGCAAAGCGAGGTGCCGGCAGGCCCGCTTTGGCCATGAGCCGGATCATGCGATCGATGCCATAACCCAGACGCTCGATGAAGCCCATGTCCGATAGGATCTGGACGATGGTTTCGTTGCGGCTGTATCGCTCGTCAACCAGGTTTTTCACGGTGATGTGTCCCGGCAGGCGCCCGGGGCTATAGAATTCGATCCGATCGCTAAACATCAGTACCCGGATCTCGTCCCCCCGGATCTGGTAGTCGCGGTGGGCAACGGCGTTGACAATGGCCTCGCGGATCGCTTCCACAGGATATTCGGTCTCTTCGACTCGCTCCAAGCCCATCAGGCGCGTTCCGCGCCGCATGTTTTCCACCACAAAGCGCTCCGCACGGCGGATCTGCTGCGGCAACGTCCCCGTGATCTCGTCCCTGACAAAGCTGTCGGCCATCGTTGCACCAGCATAGCGGACGGCGATGATCACACCCGAGCGGTGCCAGCGCTGCGGGTCACGGCCAAAGAGCAGCAACCCGGCGTTGGTGGGATACAGCTCCCCCTCGCTCTGGCCCAGACAACCGCGCTTGAGCAACGCCTCTTCGCGGCTATCGGACGCCGGTCCTCCAAAGTCGGCCAGGTAGCGTCCAGCCTCGGCCCAGTCGATGTCATCCAGACTCGCGCTCTCCGGCGCAAGCGCCTCAAAACTCGCCGTCCCACGCTCCATCATCAGGCGGCGCAACTGGCGTGGGTTCAGGGGTCGGTTCTGGATGCCATCGCGGACCAGGTATTTGCCGCGGTAGCTATAGACGTTGGGCAGTCCCGGCGGCACAATGATGGCCAGCACGGTGTGACCTTTGACGTCGATGAGCTCGGGCAGGGGAATGATCAGGAGAGGATCTGTGGCCAGGGCAGCTTTCAGGGCACGATCCAGGGCAGAATCGGGGTCGGTCAAACCTTGTGGCTTGCCTGTGCGGGGATCTACGCCGAGGAGCAGGGTACCGCCGCTGGCATTGGCAAAGGCTACCAACGTCTCGGCCAGCTTGGCCAGCGTAGTCGTCTCTCGACTGAACGCTACCTGTTCACCCTGTTGCGCAATGTCGAGGGACTCTGGCATCATGACCACGAGACTGCCACCTTGGGCTCACGGAAGCTGTTGGCCCAGAGATTGAACAGCGATCTCACTTTGAGTCAGGGGGTGCGCAGGTCGACTGGTACCAATCCAGTCGCCATTCACAATTGTAGGGCAAGGCACCGAGTCTTTCGACCCCGATAACACCCCAGGTCACCTGGCAGGGGCGATCCCAGTCGATGTTCCCAGCCTTGTCCACGCCGACCACGGTGACCGTTACCTGGCGCTCCAAATGCAGTTGCTCGGCCTCAACGTCTGGATCGTATCGAATCTCCAGCACCAAAACCCTTGCCAGTTCGTCACGAGGCATGGCCAGGCCAAAATAGTCGGTCTGGATGTCAAAGATCGCCTGTGCATCGCTGCTCAGGTACCCCTTGGCCTCCTGCAGTTGCTGCTGATCCTGGGTCAAGTTCGAATAGAAGGCCAGAACCGCTTTCTCGGGATAGTACACCTGCGTGACTTCGTCCGGCAGGCCCTGTGCAAACGCCAGGCCATACTCCACCGGATCGAGCAAGATCTGAGTGCCGGGCCGAAAGTATGACCCGCTCTGGGGACGGTATTGCCGCCTGATGACGATCTGGCTACGCTCAAAGGGGGCCCGGTCCACCGTTGTCACCGTCGAACCTTGCCGTTCGACACGATAGTTCCCCCGGAAAGTGCCAATGTTCGCGTAGCGGAATGGATTGGGAAACTCCTCGCCTGGGTGCGCCGAGCGCCACTGCTGCAAGCGAAGGCAGTCCAGCGCGACGCCCGTCTTGCGGAAAAAGTTGAGATCGGTCACCGCGCCACGCGTAGTACCGTTGACGATCACCTCGGGCCGGTCCTCGCCACCGGATACGGGATCTGCCCAGGCGATGACATTGTCTACTGCCACACTGACTGCACTCTGTCCCAAATAGTCGTAGCTGACCGGGATCAATTCGTAGGAGTGGACGGCCGGCGGCCGGCAACTGCCATAATCGTAAACTGCCCCTCCCCATGGTCCCCGCACCGCCCCCGCCTCGGTTGTGTTCACATCGTAGCGGTAAAAGGCCACCCACTCTTCTTTGAGCTCTTCGTCCGCGTGGTCGGTGTCGATCCGGCTGATATAACTCAGATCGTTGAGACCGGGCACAAAGTCTTCCAGGTAGATCATCTTGTTTTCGGTGAGGAAACGGGCCAACGCTACTTTGATCGGATTGGGATTCCTGTTCAGGACCCTGGTGTAGAATATATAGCCCAGAACCGCCGAAACACCCAGCAGCAACACGAAAGCGATCAACTGGCTCAGCCTCGGAGTTGGCGGACGGACGATCCAATAGAACAAAAAGATCCACGCCAACCCAAGGATGATGAGTGTCAGGCCTAGCCCGATCGATGCAAACATGTTGCCTCACTCAGCTTGGCTTCGCAGAGAGCCCTTCTGGAAGCAGGGCCACCGGCAAGACCTCGTCCATCCGCTCCACAAAGACGAACTTTAGGTCTCGTCTGACCCGCTTTGGGATCTCAACCAGGTCCTTCTTGTTCTGCTTGGGCAGGAGCACCGTCTTGAGTCCGGCTCGATGGGCGGCCAGCACTTTTTCCTTCAGGCCGCCGATGGGCAATACCCGGCCGCGCAGCGTGATCTCGCCCGTCATGGCCACGTCGTGGTGGACGGGTCGCTCGATCAATGCCGAGATGAGTGCGGTAGCCATCGTGATCCCGGCCGAGGGGCCGTCCTTGGGGATCGCTCCTTCCGGCACGTGCAGGTGAATGTCCAGCTTGTCAAAATCGGTGTCGCCAATCTGCAGATCGTGGGCGTGCGACCGGGCATAGGAGAGGGCCGCCTGGGCAGATTCCTGCATCACCTCACCCAGTTGGCCGGTGAGCATCAGTGTCCCCTTGCCATCCATCAAGGTCACTTCGACCGGAAGCACGTCGCCGCCCGCCTCGGTCCAGGCGATGCCCCTGGCCAGGCCAATCTCATCTGTCCGCTCTCCGTCATCCCGCAAGAAGCGGGGCGGACCCAGATACTTGGGCAACGACTGCACCGTGACCTGCCGGGGATGCGGCTTTCCCTCGGCCACCCGGCGGGCCACCTTGCGGCACACATTGGCGATCTCACGTTCCAGGTTGCGCACGCCCGCCTCGTAGGTATACTCCCGGATCATGCTCAACAGTGCCTTGTCGGAAAACTTGAGTTTGCGGTCCGGCCTGTCCAGCCCGTTCTCTTCCAGTTGGCGAGGGATGAGGAACTGGCGGGCGATGGCCACCTTTTCCTCTTCGATATAGCCTGGGAACTCGATCACCTCCATCCGGTCGCGCAGCGCCGGCGGGACAGGGTCCAGGATGTTGGCCGTGGTAATAAACATCACCTTGGACAGGTCATAGGGCAGATCCAGATAGTGATCCGAGAAGGCGTTGTTCTGTTCCGGGTCCAGAACCTCCAACAGGGCTGCCGACGGATCGCCCCGGAAGTCAAGCCCCACCTTGTCGATCTCGTC
>JASFHU010000661.1:0-3596 GCA_050123055.1 Anaerolineae bacterium | reverse complement strand
ATCGGCATGGACACACCCGCAGTTGCGGGCCCATCGGCATGCCCGTTGACAGTCCACCGGTGACGTGATATACTTGCCCCGGCAGGCCGTTGTCAGACAACAAGGTGGACGCTCATACAACAGGCTCCGCTTCTGCAATCGAAACTGTATCTTCCGCCCATCCGGCCCGATCTGGTCTTGCGGCCGCGCGAGGGGCTGGGCATAGTCCTGCTGCGCAGCAACCCAACTGAGACGGCGTAATCTGGCTTGCCTTTCATTCAGTGGACGCCAGCGACGTCGGACGCAGAGCATCTGCGGAATCTCCCCTGGCCAAGGCGGAGATTCCTTTGCTTTGCTTGGAATGAAAACGCCTGCTGGGTTTCCACCGAAATGTATGCGCCAGCGGCGGCTCACGCCTGACGCAGTATGCCGACTGTGGTATACTATGGTCAAAGAGGAGTCAGGAGGAGAATTATGAAGGCGATGGTAATTTCAGAATATGGACCCCCGGATGTTTTTCAGCTTCAGGAAGTCGAAAAGTCGGCGCCCGAGGACAACGAGGTCCTGATCAAAGTTCGTGCCACGGCGGTCAGTTTTGGGGAGGTCATTGCTCGGGATGCCACCTTTTCACTTCGCGAGTTCTGGCTCCCGGGCTTGCTCTGGCCTGTGGCGCGAATGCAACTCGGGTTCAGCAAACCAAACCACACCATCCTAGGGAGTGAGTTTGCTGGCGAGATCGAGTCAGTGGGCAAGGAGGTCAAGTCCTTCAAGCCGGGCGACCAGGTATTTGGCTTCAGTGAGAGATTCGGGGCCAATGCCGAGTACGTTTGTATGCCCGAAAACGGCGTTCTGGCGCCGAAACCGGCCAAGCTGAGCTACGAGGAGGCGGCCGTCGTTCCCCATGGGGCCTTGACCGCGCTGCACTTTATGAGAGACCGAGCGAGCATTCAGAGTGGACAGCGTGTCCTGATCAACGGCGCCTCTGGCGGCATCGGCCAATATGCCGTCCAGCTTGCCAAGGCCTTTGGGGCAGAAGTGACCGGCGTGTGCAGCACCGCAAAGCTAGATCTGGTGAGATCGCTGGGGGCCGACGAGGTCGTCGATTACACCCAGGAGGATTTCACCGAGAACGGCCAGACATACGACGTGATATTCGATACCAAGGGCGTGACGACGGTTTCTGGCTGTAAGGACTCGCTGAAAGAAGGCGGGCGCCATCTCATGGCTGCCTTTGGGACGAAGGAGCTGTTCCAGACGCTCGGCACCTCCATCGCGGGTGGCAAAAAAGTGGTCTGTTCACTGGCGCCCATCAAGCAAGAGGGTCTGATTGAGCTTACCGAGCTGATCGAAGCGGGGAAGCTGAGGCCGGTCATAGACAAGGTCTATCCGCTAGAGCAAGTCGCCGAGGCGCATCGCTACTTTGAAAGCGGGCAAAGGAAGGGCTACATCGTCGTAACACAGGAACAGGGTGACAGAGCCTGACATCTGGGATCCAAGGTGAAAAATGACGAGCTTGAAACGAACACTGGGCAAAAGCGGTATCCGGGTCAGCGCTCTCGGCCTGGGCACGGCCCGCATCGGCGGGTTGGGCTGGCAATGGGACGATCTGGTCGTCCACTACAGGCAGGACCAGGTCGACGCCGCCATCCGGGCCATCCACCGCGCCCTTGACCTGGGCATCGATTTTTTCGACACGGCCGACGTCTATGGCGGTGGCCATAGCGAGCGCATCTTGGGCCAAGCATTAGCCGGCCGGCGCCACCGGGTGGTGATCGCCACCAAATTTGGCGATGCCTTTGACGAGCAGACCGGCCAGCGCACCGGGGAGGAACCGAGCCCGGCCTACATCCGCCGGGCCTGCCAGGCCAGCCTACGCCGCTTGAACACCGACTATATCGACCTGTACCTCTTTCATATTCGCGACTATGACCTGGAGCGGGCGGGGGAGGTGAGTCACACGCTGGAGAACCTGGTCGGCGAGGGCAAAATCCGCTACTATGGCTGGAGCACCGACGACCTGGAGCGGGCACGCTTTTTTGCCCGATGTAGTCACTGCACGGCCATTGAGCACCGGCTGAACATCATGATGGACGCCCCGGACATGTTGGCCCTATGCGACGAATTTGACCTGGCCAGCATAAACCGCATCCCGCTGGCCATGGGCCTGCTCGGCGGCCGGTGGACGGCCAGCACACAACTGCCTGAGGATGACCGGCGCCGCGAATTCTTTCAGGTCCCCAAGTTCTTGCAGGATCTGGAAACGGTCCGCGCCATGGGCCAGGTACTGATGCTCGAGGGGCGCAGCTACGTCCAGGCCGCCCTGGGGTGGATCTGGGCCCGCAATCCACGTACGGTGCCCGTGCCGGGCTTTCGTACAGTCGAACAGGTAGAGGAAGATGCCGAGGCGATGCGCCTGGGGCCCATCAGCGAAGAGCAGATGCAAGAGATCCGGCGCTTGAAACTTGATAGGCCCCGGGCAGGATCGTCTCACGAACAGGACTTGCGCAGTTGAGTCATGAGCGCTTTGACAATAGGAAAAGGAACTAGCCCCGGTGCTTGCGCTCCATCTCGTCGAGCTGCTCCAGGCTGAACCGGTTTAGCCTCACGATCTTGGCCTCAGGCTGGAAGGCCGGCGGCACGATGTGGCGAGCAGCCTCCTTACTCTCCATCTCGACGATGATCCAGGCCTTGTGCTCCCCGTCAAAGCAGCCCCACTCCGCATGGGTCAGCCAGTGGGAGCCCGTCTCCAAAAAGACGCGGACGGCGCGCGCGCAGGCCGTCGGTGCAGCTTCATGAGGAACCTCGATGAGATACTTGTCCATGGTATGGAATCCCCTTTCTGTTCATAAGCTACTTGCTCAGAGGGGATCGTCAGATCCCCTTTTGAATCACACGCTCTGACCCGGAATGCCAGCGATCTGGCGATCCCTGGCGAGCGGTAATCGCCAGAGGACTCGCGCCTCCATGTACTGGGTCCCTGCCCGGCTCACGGCTGCTGGCCATAGACCTCGATCTCGACGGCGCCCGTGTTCCCGCCGCTGCTGCTCAGGACGTCGAAGCGCAGTCTCTTGGCCACAAAATCGGTGTCAAAGTAGTGGGTCTGTGCCGCGTCGGCCAGCTCAAAGGGGCCATAGGTTTCACCCCGGTCGGTGGTGACCTCAAACTGCTCGATCTGGGCGCTGCTGCCCATCGTCCGCGTCCAGAAGCCCAGGCGGGTGACACGGGTCTCCTCGGCCAGCTCGAGCTCGATCCAGGCTTCGTCCCCCTCGCCGTCGGAAGACCACTGAGTCGCCGCGTTGCCATCGGTGGCGTTCAGCGCGCCAAAGGAGCTGTCGTCGGCGCCACCGCCATAGTTACTGCTGCTGCCCACCAGCCGCCCCCCGTTCTCGGGCAGGGCCAGGTTCGGCCCAATCTCGACTGCCTCTGCCTCGGCCTCTGCGGTGCGGAAGGTATATTCCTCACTCTGGTACAGGGTGCCATCCGGCCCCACACCCTGCAGCCGCACATAGTAGACCGTGTCGGGCTCCAGCCCCGTCAGCAGCGGGTGATGATCCTGGTGACCGCCGCCGGCCATGTCGGTATCGGTGGCGATCTGCCCATACTCCGGCGTCGGCCCA
>JASFHU010000660.1:0-3608 GCA_050123055.1 Anaerolineae bacterium | reverse complement strand
CACCGAGATCGACAACAATCCGACCTTTGGCAACAAGGCCGGCGGCCTGACGACCATCTATGAAAAGGCACTGGGCGCCGTGGCAAAGAGCGGCCAAACACCCTTGATGGCTGTCTATGACTATGCCGAGCAGGTGACACAGAAGGGCTTTGTCTTCATGGATTCACCCGGCTACGATCCGGTGGCCGTCACCGGGCAGGTCGCCAGCGGCTGCAACCTGGTGCTGTTTACCACCGGCCGGGGTTCGGTCTTTGGCTTCAAGCCCGCCCCCAGCCTCAAGATCGCCAGCAACTCGGACCTCTACCGGCGCATGAGGGGCGACATGGACCTGGATGCCGGGGTGGTGCTGGCCGGAACCGACATGCACCAGGTGGCAAACGAACTCCTGGATCTGGTGATCGCAGTAGCTTCCGGCCAACCGAGCAAGAGCGAAGCCCAGGGAGTTGGCGAGGCAGAATTCAGCCCCTGGCACCTGGGGGAGACCCTCTAGGCCATCCTGTATCCTTCCGGCCCTGGACTGCCAACCGTTCTACTAGCGCCAACTCCCACCGACAGGTGGAGATGGCGCTACGACTCCCAGCCTGATGGCACCTCGTACCCATGCCTGTACATCACCTCTGCAGCCTGCCGCTTCCATTCGGCGATCAACAGATCCATCAGGGCTCGCAGTTCATCCACTGGACGATCTAAAGCCTGGACCAGTGTTTCATAGACCCGCTCAGGGTAATCGGACGCCACAGGAGGCTGCCAGCCACGCTCCAGCTTGAAGGCGACAGACTGGGCCCAGAAGGCCTGGGCAAACCACTCCAACTCCTCGCGGCGGGTTTCGATGCCAAAACAGGCCAGCGTGCGGACCAGCAGATCGGAGTCGTCCAGGTTCACACCTTGACCGTCCTGGCCAAAGATGACAAAGGTAAAAGCGCAGGTCGAGAGGGCATTCCCGAGACAGCCAAAAAACTCGCGTCGCATTGCCTGGTGGATCACCTTCTCAAAGACCGGCTGCACCTCACTCGGAGCGGTGCCAGAGGGGAGCTCCCCCTCGATCTTGTACAACTGCCCCACATAGTGCCCGAAAAACCGCGAGAAGGGCATCAGAAAGGTCCACAGTTGGTTGGCATGACCCGCGTTGCCCAGCGTACCTGGCCCACTGGTGAACAGGATCTCTTGCAGACCCGGGTAGTGCTCCGCCAGGGCTTGCGGTCCGTCGCCCACCGCCCGGAGGGCCGGAGCTGGATCGCTCCTGCGCAGCGCCTCAACGCTCTGGGCCACCAGTTCCAGGTCTCCCAGGCGCACATCACCACGCAGGAACGGTGGCAGGTCGTCAGCCGGGATCAGGCCCTTTTCCAGGCTCTCAAAGAGCGCCGCCAGGGCCACCCCCACATCGATCACGTCGCAGCCCATCTGCTCGATGGGCAGCACGACGCGCCGATCCACCTCCTCCAGCAACCGCAGCCGTCCCCGCGTCGAGTCGTCCGCAGACTGCAGATCCAGCATGGCAAAGAGTGCGTAGGTCGGCTCAAAGTCGTCCAGGAACCGGTCACGGCCTTCTGGCGCATAGTCAGCCTCGACCCAGTGCCAGTGCCGGCAGTTGACCTGGCACCACTGGCAGCCGGTCTGCCCTGCCCGGCTCGCCTTAAGTACCCGGCGCGCCCCCAAGTCGGCCAGGCTGTATCCAAGCCGCTGGGCGTTGCGCGAGGGAAGGCTAGGTTTCGCACCGCGACCCGTTGCGTGAAGCTTGGCCACGGTCCCTCCGTCGCGACGCGACAGTCGCCCTGTGTAAGCCTCCAGCCGCTGCCGGATCTCGCCCTCGCGTAACTCCCAAAAGGCTGCAGCCCGCGGCCCGAGCCACTCTTGCCACGACATAGGCTCGCCGCGCAGCACCAGGGCCGCCACGTGGCGGGCAAACACCTCCCCGGCCCCGCCGCGACCGGCGTGGTACAACCCATCCACGCCCAGGTTGGCTGTCCGGTAGGCGCGCCGCCTGCCCTCGGGCGTGCGACCCCTTGCCCCTTCACCGACGGTCAAGATGCTGCCTCTGTCGGTCGCACCGTTCAGTTCCTGCTGAATCAGCCAGTAAAAGGCGCTCCGCTGTCCGGTGGGAATCTCCTCCGCGGACTTCCACTCCACCTTCAGGTCTGGTGCGCGCCCCGAGACGACGACATACTCCTCAGGATACCCTCTTTCAGCGCGAGCCTCGCCGGCCCGCTCCCCCCCTGACAGAACAACTGCATCCAGCCCCAGGTTTAGCAACTCAGCAAAGCCCCGTCCGCCCACAAAGCTATAGTGGGGCAGGCCAGTCAGTGGCGAAAGGTAGCCCACCGTCGTCTTGTTACCCGACAGGAATGGCATCGGCCCCCGGGCAATGACCATCGCATCCGGCTCGCCGCGGAGCAGATATTGACACAGCGCCTCGCCACCGAGCAGCCGGTAGTCAGCCCGAGGGTCTTGAGCCAACGACACAGGGTTCAGCAGCCGCAGCCGGTGGCGCCGCGCTCCGGTCTCCAGGATCAGCAGACGTAACTCTGCAAGCCCTCTCATACCATTCCTCTTCCCAGCCCGTCATGCCAAGCCCCCCCCGGTCACGGGGAAGCGCCCCTACCGCCGGTGCCGCACCTGCTCGCGCCAATAGATCTCTTCGCTCGTCCAGAAAAAGGCGCGTCGCAGCTCAGCATCCCATTCCACCCGTCCCTCGCGAAGTTGGGTCAGCGTGTGCGCATCGCCGATGTGAGCCAGCGCCTCAATAGCCTTGCGACGCAGGAACCTCTGATCCTCTGTTGTGACCTTGCCCAGGGAGAATCCTTTCTTGAGCGCCAGATCCTCTGCATCGTCGTCCTTGCGGACCTCCTGCCTGGTGGCCTTCTCAATGTCGTCAAAGCGGCCCATGGCCACATACTCCAGCAGGCGCGTCTTGGACCGGTCCTGGAGCCATCCCACCGACTGGATGGCCTTGGCCTTGGTTTTCACCCGCTTGAGCTCGTGTAGGCAGCGATCCAGAAAGGCCAGTGCCGTGGCATCCTGGGTGCGTGTTCTGCCTATCAGGTAGGCCAGGCGCTCATACCAATGCGACGTGCTACTCTCGATGAGCGGCACGATCACCTCCTGGGTGACCCGCGCCGGATCCAGCAAGGATAGGGCATCGGTTAGCGCCCAGCCGGTATCGGCGGGCAGGCCTTTGCGCCCTACCGCCCCGGCCAGGACCCGGAACGCCTCATCCGTCCGCAGGTCGGCCAGGGCCGCGGCTGCAATGGCACTGGCAACCACGTCCCCCGAGAGCAATTGCTCTCTGAGGGCTGTCACATCCTCCTGGCACCACTGGTCCAGCAATCGGCCCAATCTGGCGTCGGCGGTTTTGATCTGCGCCTCGCACGACGGCATCATCCGCTTCAGAGAAAGGGCCGCGGCCATGCGTACATTGGTCAGGTCAAAGGTGAGCCAGCCCCGTGAGTTGATGCGGACCTCCTTGGTGGCAACGGTCACCAAGAATGGGATGGCCGTTCGCTCGCGCATCTGCCCCAGGGCAAGGGCTACACGCACCCGGCGAGCCGATCGGCGCACGTTGGCACTGTCCAGTTGCCAGATCAGCGCATCCACCACCTGGTTCCGCACAT
>JASFHU010000659.1:0-3613 GCA_050123055.1 Anaerolineae bacterium | reverse complement strand
ATCCCGTTGAGTTGGCGCCATTGTACCATGTTCCAGGTCGTGTGTCCAGTTGGGTAGCTGAGAGCCAAACAACAGGATAAACTTGACCGCCTTGCCGGAATTGTGCTATAATCACCCTAGCATAGCGGTCCGTCTCCTGAAAAGTGGGCAAGCCCCACTTTTCTTGCTATAGTGGTGTTGTGACCCGCTATGTGGTGTTGTTGGGAATAGGTCTGGAGACCGGCAGGATGATCGGGTGTAGGCCCGATGCAAGGCAGAGGGGAATCTGCGAGAGGGAGTTGGAAAAGTGGTTGGGCCTCGGCCCAACCCTTTCTGGGTGAACTAACAGAGGATAAGGCGGTTGAAATGAGAAGTGAGCTCGTATTGGCGATCAACCAATTGTGCGCTGAGCGCAAGCTATCACCTGAAGTTGTGATGGAAGCGGTAGAGGCTTCGCTCATCTCTGCCTACAAGCGCAACTTTGGGGCAACGACGAATATCGAAGTGCAGATAGACTCGGACACAAGTGACGTCCGCGTCTTTGCGGCCAAAGAGGTCGTCGACGATGTGCAGGATCGCAAAGCGCAGATAACACTAGAAGAGGCGCGCCAGATCGATCCCGAGATCGAGCTCGGGGGAACGGTGCTGATCGAGAGTACGCCCAAAGATTTCGGCAGGATCGCCGCTCAGACTGCCAAGCAGGTCATCCTGCAGCGCATTCGAGAGGCGGAGCGCGACGCTCTCTATTCCACCTTTGCCGATAGCGCGGGCGAGATCGCCCACGGTACGATTCAGAGCATGGACTACCATTCCGGCGATGTGATCGTCAACATCGAAGGGGCCGAGGCGCTGTTGCCAGCCCGTGAGCAGGTTCCGTCTGAGCGCTATCGTCGTGGAACCCGGGTACGGGCCTACGTGTTGGATGTTCGCCGGGGGAGCAGGGGGCCGCAGATCACGCTTTCGCGGCGCAGCCCAGCCCTCCTGCGCCGGTTGCTGGAGCTGGAGGTGCCGGAGATCTTTAGCGGCGCGGTAGAGATCAAGGCCATAGCCCGTGAGGCGGGATCGCGTTCCAAGGTCGCCGTACACGCCACCCAGGAGGGGGTCGATCCGGTGGGCTCGTGCGTTGGCGTCCGCGGCGGACGGATCCAAAATGTAGTGAACGAGCTGAACGGTGAAAAGATAGACGTGGTGCAGTGGGATCCGGAGATTGCCAACTTTATTGGCAACTCTCTCAGCCCGGCCAAGGTCATGAACGTCCTTCTGGAGAACGAATTGGACTCGGGCAAGACGGCGACGGTCATTGTGCCCGACCGCCAGCTATCGCTGGCCATCGGCAAGGAAGGACAGAACGCCCGGCTGGCTGCAAAGCTCACCGGTTGGCGCATCGACATCAAGAGTGCGACCGAGGCGGCCGAAGAGACCCTGGGCCGGCTCGAGGATGCCCAGATTCCGCAGGAGGATATGGACCTGCTGATGCTGGCCGAGTCGATCCTGCGCACACAGGCCGAAGAAGGGCTCACTGAAGAGCAGAGGGAGACCGTTGTGGCGGCGGTGGAGGGGCGAGAGCAAGAGATAGCCCTGGCTGATGAGGCCACGTCTACCCCGGAGGAGCCGGCAGGGGCCGAAGAGACTGCGGCAGCAAAAGTCGAAGGGGAGCCTGAAGCTGCCCCAGAGATCGTTGCCGGCGCTGAGCCTGAGGCTGAAGCCGGAGTTGTTGCCCCCGAAACCGAAGCCGAGGAGCCTGCGCTCGAGGCCGAGCCGGCCACAGCCGAGACAGAAGAGTCGGCCTTGCCTGCGGAACCCGCCCGTGCCGGTCTGGATGTACCACTGGACGAGGTCGCTGAGGAGCAACTGCCAGCCTTGGAGGAGGGAGCTCTGGAGGACTCGTTCGGCTGGCTACAGGTTGAGCCGGAAGAGGATTACTACTCCGGTTGGTCGACCGAGGTGGAGGAAGAGGAAGAAGACAAGGGCTCCGAGTGGATCCGCGAGGAGTTTGAGCAGATTGAAGCGGCGCGCAAAGCTGCCCCCAAGAAGAGGAAGAAAAAGCGGGGCCGGCGGACAAGCCGCGGCAGCTAGCCGGTAGCCAGTCTCTCGCTCTCGCGCGAGTGATAGTGTTGGGAAAGGCGGAGGCATTGCCAAAGAAAGGCCGCAAGCACGTGCCGCTGCGAAGCTGCATCGCTTGCCGGGAACGGTTTCCAAAGCGGGATCTTGTCCGAATCGTTCGCACACCCGAGGGAGCGATCAAGATCGATCTCAAAGGGAAGCGGTCCGGTCGCGGAGCCTATCTGTGCCGCAACCAGCAGTGTTGGGAGGCAGCACTACAACCGCGGAGGTTGTCTCAGGCCCTCAAATGCCGGGTACACGACAAAGATGTGGCGGAGCTAAGGTTGCTGGCTGCGCCATTGATAGAGGAAGCAGTGGTCGAATCTCAGACGGCCTCGCTGGAAGGCGTGGGTGCCGAGAGGTAGGTTGGGCGGCAGGGTCTGGATTGGCTGCATAGGGGAGGTGGATCCATGGGACAAAGAAATACAAGCGGTGTCCGTACGCGGACACAACCATCGACTCGGACGCCAAGCGATGGGGCATCCAGCCCGCCGCCGCTGCCCAGGGTGATCGAACTGCCGGACACGATGACGGTTCGGGATCTGGCACGGGCTCTGCGTGTAAATCCTATCGACGTCATCAAAGAGTTGATGTCCAATGGGATTGTGGCTGGAATCAACCAGTCTATCGATTACGACACGGCCGAGATCGTGGCCAGCGAGCTGGGCTTTGAGACCAGGCCCTTTCAACCTGAAGTGCCAGAGGTTGATGAAGCAGGCGAAGAGCCAGGCGAGACCCTCTGGCACAGGCTGTTGCAGACTGAGCCGCCAGACAAGCTACAGCCCCGCCCGCCGGTGGTGACGGTGCTGGGTCATGTGGACCACGGCAAAACCACGTTGTTGGATGCGATCCGCGACACAAAGGTGGTCGAGGGGGAATATGGTGGCATCACGCAACACATTGGTGCCTACCAGATCGAGCACGAAGGGCGCAAGATCACGTTCCTTGACACGCCTGGTCACGAGGCTTTCACTGCCATGCGGGCCAGAGGTGCTCAGGTGACCGATCTGGCCGTGCTGGTGGTGGCCGCCGATGATGGCGTAATGCCTCAGACCCGCGAGGCCATCGACCATGCCAGGGCGGCCAACGTACCTATCCTGGTGGCGTTGAACAAGATGGACAGGACGGCTGCCCGGCCTGACCGGGTCAAACAGCAATTGTCCGATTTCGATCTCACGGTTGAAGAGTGGGGTGGCGACACGGTCTGTGTGCCGGTGTCGGCGCTCACAAACCAGGGCATCGATGAGCTGCTCGAAAACATCTTGCTGGTGACCGAAGTGTCAAGCGATCTGCGCAGCAACCCCGAGCGACCGGCCATGGGGACGGTGATTGAGAGCCGCCTCGACAAGCAGCGGGGGCCCACTGCCACACTCTTGGTCCAGGGTGGGACGCTGCGGATAGGTGATGCCCTGTTCATCGGCGCTATCTCGGGCCGGGTGCGAGCCATGCTGGATCATCGCGGAGAAATGGTAGAAGCGGCCCCCCCTGCCATGCCAGTGCAGGTGATGGGCCTTTCTGATGTTCCAAAGGC
>JASFHU010000658.1:0-3619 GCA_050123055.1 Anaerolineae bacterium | reverse complement strand
CCTGAGCCCGCAGATCGTCGTGCCCATGCACTACGGAGCCGGTATCGGCACCGCCGGCGATGGCCAGCGCTTCACCGAGCTCTACAAAGGGGAAGTGAGCCTGCTGACCGTGGAATAAGGCAATCCGCTCGGCCAGGTCTTTAGACCTATCCGATCATCTGCTCAGCGTCCCCGTCTCGGGGGCGCTGTACGGCTGCAATCCCCGTTCGGTCAGGTCTCCAGACCGTCGCTGTTGGCTGCAACTCTGCTCAGCGCCCCTGTCTCGGGGGCGCCGTGCGGGTGCGCTCCCTGTTCGGCCAGGTCTCCAGACCGCCGCCGCGGGACGCAACTTCTCGTTCGGCCAGGTCTCCAGACCGCAGCCGCGGGACGTAACTTCTCGTTCGGCCAGGTCTCCAGACCGCAGCCGAGCGGGAAAGACCAACACTAATACACCAAACCCTTCCTGTAGGAGGAACAGCAATGAACGACACCACCGTACCCCGCTGGCTGACCTGGGCGCGCGAGATCCAGGCGCTGAGCCAGACCGGCTTGACCTTCACCAGCAGCGACTACGAGACCCAACGCTATCAGCGCCTGACCGAGATCGCTGCCGAGATCGTCCAGGAATACACCGGTCTCCCCGAGGACGGCCTGCTGGAGGATTTCTACAGGCAGCCCGGCTACGCCACCCCCAAGGTGGACGTGCGTGGGGCCATCGTCCGCGACGGCCAGATCCTCCTGGTGCAGGAACGGATCGACGAGCGCTGGTGCATGCCCGGCGGCTGGGCCGATGTGGGCGATCTACCCTCCGAGATGGTGGTGCGTGAAGTTTGGGAGGAGAGCGGCTTTCACGTCCGGCCGCGCAAAGTGGTCGGCGTGTTCGACGCCAACCGTAGCGGCCGGCCCCTCGAGCTCTACCACGCCTACAAGGTGATCTTTTTGTGCGACCTCACCGGCGGTGAGGCCCGTCCCAGCGATGAAACCCTGGACGTCGGGTTCTTCCCCTTTGACGACCTGCCTCCCCTGTCCGCCAACCGCACCCACCCGCGGCACCTGACCGAGGTGCAGGCCCATCTGAAGGACCCAAATCGCCCCGCGGCGTTTGACTAGAGCTTACAACTCCTTCGTTCCACATTCTTGGATAAGGTTGGCGACGAGCGCCGTCCAACCCGTCTGGTGGCTGGCACCGATGCCGGCTCCGTTGTCTCCGTGGAAATACTCGTAGAACAGGATCTGGTTCCGCCAGTGCGGGTCGTTCTGAAACAGCGGCTCGCCGCCAAAGACGGGGCGACGGCCACCATCTTGCCTGTCCGGTAGGAACAAGCGCGTCAAGCGGCGGCCTAGATCGATGGCCACCTGGTCCAGGGTGGCCTGCTCGCCCGAGCCAGCCGGCATCTCGACCCTGAGCGAGTCGCCATAGTAGGCGTGGTATTTGTGCAGCGACTCGATCATCAAATAGTTGACCGGGTACCAGATAGGCCCCCGCCAGTTCGAGTTACCCCCGAAAAGGTCGGTGGTTGATTCGGCTGGCTCGTAGCGCACCACGTGGACCTGACCATCGACCTCGAAGACGTACGGCTGCTCGGCGTGGAAGCGGGACAGAGAGCGGAGCCCGTACTCTGAGAGGAACTCTTTCCTATCCAGCATGCGCTGCATCACGCGTTCCAATTGTGGCCTACTGGCGATGGAGAGCAGGAACCGTCCTTCCTCGCCAGGCTCAGTGAGCGGGCATACATTGGCCACCAGGTGCGGCCGGTACTTGATGAACCACTCCATGCGACGCCGGAATCGGGGCAGCTTTTCCAGCAGATCGGGCTCTAGTGTCTCCACGGCAAAGAGCGGGATCAGGCCGACCAGGGACCGTACCTTGAGTGGTACAAAGGTGCCGTCTGCAAGGTGCAGCACGTCATAGTAGAACCCATCCTCTTGATCCCACAGGCCCACGGCCGAGCCGCTCAGGTGGTTGATGGCGTTGGCGATGTAGAGAAAGTGCTCAAAGAACTTGGTGGCTACGTCCTCATAGGCCGGCCTGGTGCGGGCCAATTCCAGGGCGATGGCCAGCATGTCGAGGCAATACATGCCCATCCACGCCGTGCCATCTGCCTGCTCGATGTGGCCTCCGGTCGGCAGGGGCGCACTGCGGTCAAAGACGCCGATGTTGTCCAGCCCCAGGAAGCCGCCCTGGAACACATTGTTGCCGTCATGGTCCTTTTGGTTGACCCACCAGGTAAAGTTGAGCAGCAGCTTGTGAAAGATCCGCTCCAAGAAGTCGGTGTCGGTACCACCAGTCAGTTGGTACACTTTCCAGGCCGCCCAGGCGTGAACTGGGGGATTCACGTCCCCCAGGGCCCACTCGTAGGCCGGGAGCTGGCCGTTGGGGTGCATATACCACTCGCGCGTCAGCAGGATGAGCTGGCGCTTGGCCCATTCCGGATCGATCAGGGCCACCGGGACCATGTGGAAGGCCAGGTCCCAGGCTGCGTACCAGGGGTACTCCCACTTGTCGGGCATCGATAGCACGTCCAGGTTGTAGAGGTGCGTCCAGTTCGAGTTGCGACCCTGTTTGCGGGATTCGGGGGCCGGCGGTTGGGCCGGATCCCCCCTCAGCCACAGCTCCACGCTATAGTGGTAGAACTGTTTGCTCCACATCAAGCCGGCAAACGCCTGGCGCTGCACCCGCAGAGCCTCTTCCGTCAGTGCCTGGCCTGATATGGACGGATCGTCCGCGCTCGTCGAGATCGAGGGCTGGATGGCAGCGTAAAACCTGTCGGCCTCCTCGATGCGTTGCTGAACGATGGCCTCGAAACCGTCAAACGGCTCTTCGAGGGCGGCGTTCGAAAAGCGCACGCGTACAGAGGCTGCACCGCCGGGCGGGATCGTCGTTCGATAGTGGGCGGCGACCTTGGTGCCCTTGCCTTCCGGGTTGACGCGGTCAGCCAGCCCCTGCACAATCGCGTCGTTGATCCCATCTTTGACGTAGGAAGATGCGTTGGGCGAGCCAAAGAGGTGCTCCGAGTTGGTCTCGTTCTCCGTAAACAGGAGGATGGGTTCGTCTTCCAGGGCCGCGACGTCCACGTACCACCAACGCTCGCCCAGGTGCCGGTCCTCGGTGTAGACGGTGCCCGGGCCGATGGTCAGCAGCTCGGGACGTGGCCGCCCATAGCCCCACGACCAAGTGTTGCGGTGCCACAGGTGGGGCAGGATGTGGAGGGGCGCCGGGTCCGAGCCGCGGTTCACAGCCACGATGCGGCACAGAATGTCCTCCTGACCGGCCTTGGCGTACTCGATGGTAACGTCAAAGTAGCGGCCTTGCTCTAGGGCCTCCCGCAGTGCGTCGACCAGCTCAAACTCGGGCTTTTCCCGTCCCCACCGGCGGTTCTCCTCAACCAGCCGGGCGTAGGGGTACTCTACTTGAGGATACTTGTAGAGCATCTTCATGTACGAATGAGTAGGGGTGCTGTCCAGGTAGTAGTAATACTCTTTTACATCCTCTCCATGATTGCCCTGAGAGCCCGTCACACCAAAGAGCCGTTCCTTAAGGATGGGGTCGCGCTCGTTCCAAAGGGCGACGGCCAGGCACAGGTTCTGGAGGCGATTGCTGATCCCGGCCAGGCCGTCCTCGTTCCAGCGGTAGGCCCGG
>JASFHU010000657.1:0-3627 GCA_050123055.1 Anaerolineae bacterium | reverse complement strand
GATTGGCTGTTGGTCGCCGGGGCGGTCCTCCTGGCGCTCGTAGTCCGGCTCCTGGCCGGCCCGCGGACCATCGACGATGCCTATATCACCTTCCGCTACGCCCGCAACCTGGCCCAGGGCCTGGGCTTTGTCTACAATCCGGGCCAGGCGGTGTTGGGAACCACCACCCCTGTCTACACGATCCTGATGTCGGTGGCCTGGCTGTTTGGGTTGCACAACCTGCCGGCCGTGGCGTTGGGGATCAACACATTGGCCGATGCGGGCACCGTGTGGCTCCTGTATTGGCTGGGACTGCGACTGGGTAGGAGCCGGATCGTAGCCCTGGGCGCGGCCCTGGCCTGGGCGCTGTCGCCCATGAGCGTGACCTTTGCCCTTGGCGGCATGGAGACCGAGGTCGTCATTTTCCTCCTGGTCGCCTCTTTCGCCGCCTACGTGGCCGGTCGCTCGCGTCTCAGCGCCGCAGCCATGGCCCTGGCCGTCCTGACCCGGCCCGACGCTCTCATTGCCGCCGCCCTGCTCTTTGCCGACATGGGCCTGCGGCCGCTGCTGGCGCGGGATGGCGGCCCGCTGGCCGCACGGCTGAAGCGGCTGCCCTGGGCCGAGGTGGCCATCTTTTGCCTGCTGTTGCTCCCCTGGATCCTCTTTGCCACGGCCTATTTTGGCTCGCCCCTGCCCCAGTCGGTGCAGGCCAAGGTGCACGCTTACCACTTAGAGCCTTTCTCGGCCTTGATCCGCTTCCTGCAGCACCTCAGTACCCCATTCTTTGAGCACGAGGTCTTTGGCCGCTTCTGGCCGGCGGTGGGTCTGATCCTGTACCTGGTCCTCTACCTCATCGGCGGGCTGCGACAGGTGCGCCGCCTGGGCCGAGCCTTGCCCCAGATCCTGTATCCCTTGGTCTATGTGGTCCTGTTCAGCGCGGCCAACCCCTTGATTTTTCGCTGGTACCTGGCACCGCTGCTGCCGTTCTACCTCCTGGGCATCCTGATCGGCCTGTACTCCCTGCTGACCGACCTTGCCCGGAGGCTGGGCCGGGAGCGGAGCGGCGCCTGGGCCACCGGACTGGTGATCGCGCTTCTGTTGCTCTCCTCGCTGAATGCCTATACCCTCCAGCCGGACCATGGCCCCGGCCGGCCCGCGCCAGAGATGGCCTGGTTCAAACTGGAACTGCTGTACCGCCAGGCAGCCGAGTGGGTCAGGCCCCGGCTTGAGGCTGGCGACGTGATCGCCGCTGGCGATATCGGGGCCGTCGGTTGGTACAGCGGCGCACCCATCCTGGATACCGTGGGCCTGATCTCACCGCAGGCGGTGCCCTACTATCCGCTGGATCCGTCGCTTCTGGTCATAACGTATGCCATGTCACCGGAGCTGATCCAAGACTTGCAGCCCGAGTACATCATCGCGCTGGAGGTCTATGTGCGGCGGAGCCTGTTGTCTGCTCCCTGGTTCCAGGAGGCGTATACCCTGGCCCATAGGTTGGACACGGACATCTATGGCAGCGACGGGATGCTCATCTTTGAGCGGAATCGGTGATCCCGTCGCCGTAGGCATCATTGACCGGCATCTGGTGATGCGCTCAAGCCGTGCCCTGCGTGTCATTCTCGTTCTTCCGTGCATATATAGTGAACAGGTCGCCGAGGTTTACCGGCACCGGGATGCCGCGCAGTCGGAGCCTGGTCACCAGCCACTCGGCCGGCCGGCCAACAGCCGGCACCAGCGCCCCCAGGCGGTTCATCAAGTAGCCCAGTCGTAGATAGCGTCCCTGGGTCTGCGTGCTGATCACACGGTAACCACACTGCTCCAGCATCCTGCAGAGCGTGTGACGCGAAAAGTAGTAGACGTGCATCTCCATAAGCCACGGCCAGCGTGCACCCATCAGCCTGGCAAATGGGCTCTCGATGTTAAGGGTATGTAGGACGATCAATCCGCCTGGTTTGAGCAGTCGCTGTGCCTGGCCGAGCGCCTCGCGCGGGCTGGTCAGGTGCTCGATCACGTCCCACAGGGTCAGGACGTCAAAATGCGCTGGCGGCAGATCCGGGGATGAGAGTGTTCCCTGTACGACGTGGAGTCCTTGGGATCGCGCCTGTTCAACCGCCCACCGGGATGGCTCCACACCCCACGCGTCCCACCCATGGTTTGCTGCAATCTCGACGAACACGCCTGTATAGCAGCCCACGTCCAACAGCGGCCGGCCATCTGGTGGGCCGGTGATTTGCTCCAACGGCTTCAAGTGCCGCTCAAAGGTCAGTACTCGCCCTTCCTGTTCTTCAACATAAAGAGGATCCTTGACCGCCTCGTAGGTGTCGAGGAGTTCCTGGTTTTCAAGGCGGGGGTTGGTGTAGACCAGGCCGCACTGGCGACACTGAACGATGGGCTGGTGCCGCCCATAGCCATCGTGGGTGCAAGCAAAAGGCGTCCAGTCGCTCGTGGCCCGTGCTCTCTGCATGGTGCTGGGAAAGCGAACAAGGGTGTCGTCAGCACCGCACAGATCGCAGGGTATTGTTTGCATGAGTGTGCTTGTTCTTTCCTCTTGTCTGTCTCGTCCGGTTGGTGTCAGTGGTCTGGACTCTCCACCATGCCGGCTGAGGGCGAGGCTGTGTCATCCATAAACTGGGCGATGAGCAGGGCGATGAGTATGCCCCCCAAGTAGTTGGGGTAAAAGACGCGACTGAAGAAACCGATGATTCCTGTCAAGAGCCCATACGATAGCCAGATCCATCTGAGACTGTGGGTTCTCCACTGTGCCCACGAGAGTACGGCCAGAACTGGTATGCCCAGCCCGAGCTGGAACAGCCAGAGCGGGAAGGTATCGGTGTAGTGATCGACCAGGCCCATCTGCACGGCGGCCGCGCCAAAGCCCACACCCGCCAAGGGGTACGCCGTCGCTGTTCCTCCGCTTAGATAGCGCCAAATATCATCCAGGAATGCCTGGAGGTTCCAGATGACAAATGGGATCAGGAACGCAGCCACAACCAAGGCGGCCGGCAAGGCTCGCCGGATGGCCAATCGAGCCTGCGCGAGTGAGGTGATCCCAGAGATGAGGTAGACGAAATAGAAGGGTGCAAAGAACCAGGCCGTATGCTTGGTACTGCAAGCCAATCCAAGCGTAATCGCAGACCCGACGTACCGCCGCCCTCTCAGTAACAGGCTGGTGACGACAAGCCAGAATATGACCAGGACGTCGTTCTGCCCTTGCACCACAAAGGGGACAAGCAGGGGATTGAGGCCCACCACTAGCAGGAGACTCAGTTTGCGCTCCGGCGAGTTGGCGAGGACGGGCAGCAGCATCAAAAGTCCCAGGAACGCGAGCAAGTGAAAGAACCGGTGGTCGTACCACCCGAGCAGTGCATTCGACATGAGGTGGAGCGGGATCGGAAGGGTGAACGCCGCTGGTAGGTACACCAGGTGATAGAGGGCAGGGTTCGTCGTCAGTTCTCCTTCGTCAAAGTACACGTCGGCCATCGCAGTGCCTGTATAATCCTCAACGTAGGGATTCTGGCCTTTTAGCAGAAATTTGATGGCTTCCTCAGTCTGGACCAGTCCATCTTGAACATAGAGGTATGGTTCCGTGGCTTGCCTAAGGACGATCGCGGACAGCGCAGGCAGCAGGACAAAGAGGCCAACCAGCAG
>JASFHU010000656.1:0-3637 GCA_050123055.1 Anaerolineae bacterium | reverse complement strand
CATCTTTGTTGCCAACGAGTTGGAGGGGCGTTGGTCCAGAGCGCTGATCTTTGTTCTGCTTGGCACGGGAGCCCTGGCAGCTCTGCAGGGTATCTACCAGTTCTTGTTCCAGGTGGGACCTGCGGAGTTTGTTCTGTTTGGCCGGTTCATGCGCGCCTATGGTACGTTTGCGCAACCCAACCCGTATGCCGGCTATTTGGGGCTGACACTGCCCCTGGCTGTGGGGCTGGTATTTGCGGCGGTGGTGCCTATGAGAGAACGCGTCAAGGGCTGGTGGCTCGTCTGGACGGTTGCCTGTGGGGCACTGATGTTGGTCGCGTTGGTGATGTCCTGGTCGCGGGGGGCACAGATCGGCTTTGCTGCCGCAGTTGCCGCGATGGCGATAGCGATTGTGGCAAGGAGTGGGCGGGCTGCCATTCTGGGCGCAACGTTCGCGGTGCTCTTGGTCTATCTCCTGCTGGTTGGGGGAATCTCGATTGTGCCGGCTACGATCCTCCAGCGGTTCAGCGACTTTGTGCCGTATATTGGCGTCGCGGACGTGCGAGGGCTAGAGGTCACGGATGCCAATTTCGCTGTTCTGGAGAGGATGGCCCACTGGCAGTCAGCCTTGGAGATGTGGACCGACCGTCCCTGGCTGGGAGTGGGCATTGGCAACTATGAGCCGGCCTACGGGCGGTATGCGCTGCCCCAGTGGCCGCTGGCTCTGGGACATGCCCATAACTACTATTTGAACATTGCTGCGGAGTCTGGCGTTCTGGGAGTGGGAGCCTACCTATTCCTGTGGGTCACAGCACTTGTAGGGGCGTATCGAGGGACGCGTCACACGACGGGGTGGCAGTGGGGCATTGCCCTGGGGATATTGGGGGTGCTGGTACACCTGAGCGTGCACAACATTTTTGACAATCTCTACGTCCACGCCATGTATGTCCAAGTGGCAATCCTGTTGGGGATTGGTGCGGCGCATGGACGGGAGCGGTGGATGGGAGCGCAGAGCCTGCAACGCCGCGCCCAGTTGGTTGGAGGTCATCGTTGATCCGTTTCATCGCAGCTATTGAGACGCACCCTCGCCTGGGCCGCTTGTCGGCCCGAATGGCGGGGTTGCCCCTGGTTGGACGCTTGTGGAGCAGGCTCTTGCAGAATCCCAAGCGGATAGAGCGCTTTGTCAAATTTGCCATCGTAGGCGTCATCGGTGCGGTGGTGGATTTTGTGGTGCTGAACATCATGAAAACGCTGTTCGAGCACCTCGGGTTGGGCGTTGGCTGGAACATACCCCTGGAGCCCCACCAGATCCAATTGATTGCCGCCAATTCAATCTCGTTCAGTGCTGCTGTACTTAGCAATTTCACCTGGAACCGGCTGTGGACCTTTCCCGAGTCGCGCGAACGTCCTGTGGGCACGCAGTTGGTTCAGTTTACGATCGTGAATGTTCTGGGGTTGGTCATTAATACTGTGATCCTGGTTGTGCTGGACCAATACGTGTTCCAGCACTTTGTCAATGCTCGCTTGAGCTACAATCTGGCCAAGGCGATTGCCATCGGTGTGGTACTGTTCTGGAATTTTGGGGTGAACTCGCTGTGGACCTATCGAGGCATCGACTAGGGATAACCTGTGTCGAGCGCGAGGGCCGCATTGCCTTTGGGCACAGGTGACAGGATGCGCATTGGGATCGACTATACTGCGGCGGTGCGCCAAGGTGGGGGCATCGGGCGCTATACTCGCAACCTGATACGCGCCCTCGTCGAGTTGGACAGTGCGAATCACTACAAACTCATGGTGGCCGGTGGTTGGGGTGATGGGGATGGGCTGGGGCCCTGGCCGGCGAACGTCGAGGTCCGACCGGTGGCGCTTTCGGATCGCTGGATGCATCTGCTGTGGCAGCGCCTGCGGTTGCCAGTGCCGGTGCAAGCAGTTACCGGGTCGATAGATCTTTTTCACTCTCCTGACTTTGTCCTGCCGCCGACGGCTGGCACTCCCACTATTCTGACTGTTCACGATCTATCGTTCCTGCGGGTGCCCCAGTTCTTTGTCCCGGAGTTTCGCAAGTATCTCGAGGGGGCGGTCAACAGGGCGGTGAGCCGGGCGGGCCACATCCTGGCCGATTCGGAAAGCACGCGCCGGGATCTGCTGGAGTTGATGTCTGTCGAACCGGAGCGTGTGAGCGTGCTCTACCCCGGTGTTGAGGCTCGTTTCCGCCGTGTGGAGGATCGTGCAGCGTTGGCGCAGGTACGCTCGCGGTACGATGTGCCGGAGCGCTTCATACTGGGTCTAAGTACGCTGCAGCCCCGCAAGAATTTTGAAGGTCTCATCGAGGCGTTCCGGCGGTTGCTGAACGAGCATGGGGATGAACCGGAGATGATGGGTCTACAGCTTGTTATAGTGGGGGGCAAGGGCTGGATGTACGAAGAGATGCTGGCGTTGGTGGAGCGTAGGGGACTAACAGACCGGGTTCGTTTCCCTGGGTTCGCCGCCGACGAGGACTTGCCAGCACTCTATAGCCTAGCTGCTGTGTTCGCCTTCCCTTCGTGGTATGAGGGTTTTGGCCTGCCAGTATTGGAGGCGATGGCCTGTGGCACGCCTGTGGTCGCAGCGGACAATTCGTCGCTCCCAGAGGCAGTTGGGAAGGCGGGATTGATGGTGAGTGCTGGGGACACGGCTGCCCTGGCTAGTGCTCTGGCTGACCTTCTAGCGGACGGGGAATTGCGGGCACGCCTGGGGGCGGCAGGTCGAGAGCAGGCTAGAAAGTTCACCTGGGAGGATGCGGGGAGGGAGTTGCTGGAGGTGTACCAGCGCGTGAGTTGATTCTGTTTCCTTGTTGCTCACGGGTTGGTCACGGGACTGACGTCCGCTGTACTGTGGCTTTGCGCTGCGATGACGCGGTGTGAGAGGAGGGGGAGGAGCGTGATCACCCATATTGAGGAGCATCCCCTGGTCAGGAGGTTGCTCGGCCTTTCGATCTTGACCATAGGAGTAGCTTGCCTGGCATTGGTTGTCAGTAGTTTTGTTCGAGATAGCTCGCTCTGGTTCTTTGGACGAAAAGTCTCTGCTTCAGTGGTGGAGTCCTGGGCGGAGCAGACAAGTGAAGAGGGAGCCAGTGAAGTCACTTTTGACTATTACGTTCGCTACCAGTTTGAGACGGAACGAGGACAGGTGATCACCGCAGTGTCCAGAGTTGCGGCGGGCGAATGGGTTGGGGTTGGATATGGACAACAGGCCGGCATCCGGCACGACGTTATGGATGACCGTGCGCAACCTGCTGCTGCTCCTGTTTTCCAAGAGCAAAAGCACATTTCAGAAGACGTCGCAGGCGGACTAACAGAAGGGGCAACCATCGACATTGTGTACTTTCCACCCTATCCAGCCCATAACCGCCTGGATGAATCCCGGTTCATATCGATTCTGGCGTGCGCCTATTTGCCGTTCATCATCGTCGGCATCATTGCCACCGTAGTGGGTTGGCGGCTTGTGCGACGTGGAGGGCAAGTAGGTGGGGACTAGACAGTTGGCGTGGCTTCGCATAGTCAATGCAATAACCAAACAAGTCTCTCCCGCTTGTTGCTAAAAAAGGGAAAGGGAGTAAAGGTCCAGTCTGGCGAGGTGGTGGAAATGCCCTGCTGGTCGGGCGTCAACAAAAACCGAA
>JASFHU010000655.1:0-3640 GCA_050123055.1 Anaerolineae bacterium | reverse complement strand
CCTGGCCTTGCCCCGCTTGGACGTCCTACCTGCCTCCGTGAAGGAGCACCTCGAACTGGTGGAAGCCATCAAGGGCCGGGATGTCGACCGGGCAGCGCAGATCATGCACGATCACGTCCAGAGTTTTTACGACAGAGTACGCGAAGCACTGACGGCCAAGGTCACCGTGAGCTATGGCAACGACACGCGATCGGTTGTGGTGGAAGAGAACTCGGCCTTGGGCAGTGCGATCATTGCCACCGGCCTGCCCCTGGAGCAACCGTGCGCCGGGAGGGGAACCTGCCACAAGTGCAAGGTCATCGTCGAGGGCGCGTTGAGCCCGCTCGACGAGAAGGAGTTGCTGGGGCTTACCAGGGCAGAGCAGGCGGCCGATTATCGCCTTGCCTGCCGTGCCCGGGTGATGGGCAATGCCTTTGTTACCCTGGCACCCATCGTGGTCTATTCCAACAAGATGTTCCACGCCTGTGATGACTATAAGGATAAGGACGTGCCCCTGGGGCTGGCCATCGATCTGGGCAGTACCACCGTCGCGGCCTTTGTCACCACCCTGGACACAGGCCGCGTCTGCCTGGGCGCAGCCGCCCTCAACCAACAGACCGCTTTCGGTGCCGACGTCATCTCGCGCATGGCCGCCGCCTTGGAGGGCCCCGAAACGGCTCAGCGGCTTTCGATGCTGGCGTTGTCCTCAATCGTGCAGGCCGTGGATGCCCTCAAGCTTCCACGCCGCATCAAGCAACGCATCGAGAAGGTGACCATCGTCGGCAACTGTGTGATGCACCATCTGTTGCTCCAGCATCCGGTGGACACCCTGGCCGAGCTACCCTTTCAGCCCCACAGCATGATGGCCGAGCGGATCACAGATGGGGTCCGGCTTCCAGCCGGCTTTGGCGATACCTTTCCCGCCGGGGCGGAGGTCGCCCTGCCACCCCTCATCGGCGGTTTTGTCGGCTCCGACGCCCTGGCCTGCCTGGCCTACTATGGCTTTGACCGCGCGCCCGGACCGATGGCGGCCATCGACCTGGGTACCAACGGCGAAGTGATGGTCACCGACGGCATGCCACCCGCAGGGTCGGGCCGGATCGTGGTCGCCTCGACGGCGGCCGGACCCGCCTTCGAGGGGGTGAACATCTCGTGCGGCACCCGCGCCGTCGATGGGGCCATCGTCAGCGTCAAGGCCAACGAAGCCGACGGCAGTCTCGAGCTGACGACCATCAGCGATCACCCGCCGGTGGGTCTCACCGGCTCAGGGTTGCTGGAACTGATCTGTGAGCTGCGCCGGGTTGGCGTCATCGAGCGCAGCGGGCGCTTTGCCAAAGAGCACCCTGTTTTTGGCCACCGCCTGGGCAAGGACCACGCCGGTGTGCGCCGCTTCCTGATCACCGACAGGGGGGTGGACCTCCGGGGAGCAGAATCCCTGGAAGATGCTGCCATGATATCGCTCTATCTGACCCAGCACGACATTCGCGAACTGCAGAAGGCCAAGGGCGCCATCCGGGCTGCGACCGAGATCCTGATGGCGCAAGCGGGCCTGGAGCCCGGCGATCTGCAGCGCATGATCCTCACCGGCTCGTTCGGCAGCCAGCTAAACGTCGAGGCGGTGGTCAGCCTGGGCATGATCCCGCTCGTGGACCCGCAGATTGTCGAGCCGTCGGCCAACGGAGCCGGCTTTGGCGCGGCGCTGTTCTTGGACGATAAGGAATTCGATCGGGCCGTGCGGATAGCAGCCGAGGCCGAACAGGTGGACCTAGACCTGGACGCCGACTTTAACCGGCGCTACGTTGAGGTCCTGGAACTGCCGGGACCGCAGGCATGAACCGACCGGCTGCTGTGGCAAAGACACCTGAAGCGCTCCGCCGCTCGGATCTCGTCGGTTCGTTGGCGGTCCTGGTCGCGGCAGCATGTTGGGGTACGTCGGGCCTCTTTGTCAAATGGATCGCCACCGACACCGAGGTCACAGCGTTGGCCCTGGCCTTCTGGCGCGACGTCACGACCTTTCTCCTACTACTGGCGGGCTTGCTCCTGCTGCGTCCATCCTGGCTGCGCGTGCAGCGGGCCGATCTGCGCTGGCTAGTGGCCTTGGGTGCCAGTCTGGGCACGTTTCATGTCTTTTGGAACCTGGCTGTATTCCTCAACGGGGTGGCCGTGGCGACGGTGCAGCAGGCGGCAATGCCGGCCATCGTCGCCGTGGCCGCCTGGCTGATGTGGCGGGAGCGGCTGACCTGGAACAAGATCGTGGCTATCCTCCTGACCTTTTTGGGCACCGTGCTGGTCTCGGGTCTAGATGTCCTGGGACAGACTGAGCTCACTTTGAGTGGGCTGCTGGTCGGACTGGGCACTCCTGTCACCTATGCAGCCTGGAATCTCTTTGGCAAAAAAGTCCGTGAGCGATACAATCCCGTCACGGCGCTGACCTACGCCTTTGGTTTCGGAGCCTTGGTCCTGCTGCCATTTCAGTTCTTCACGGCCCAGCCCTGGCCCCCATCCTCGTCTGCCTTTCTCTGGTTTGCCGGACTGATCGTCGTGGCAACCATCATCCCCTTCTCCGTCTATATCTTTGCCCTGGGGCGACTGCCGGCGAGTGTGACCACTATCCTGGCCATGAGTGAGATTGCCTTTGTCACCGTCTATGCCTACATCCTGCTGGACGAACGGCTGACAGCAAGCCAGATCCTGGGGGCTGTACTGGTCGTTGGCGGTGTGCTCCTGCTTTCCTGGACCAGGTGGAGGAATAGAAGCAAGATTGAGGCGCTACAGTGTAATCCAACGCTCCATGCTGATCCATGATCATTCGGAGGATCGTGAGAGTCTGGTGACGACGGGGCAGGCATGCGTCTGTCCGTGAAGGAGGACCAGATGGCAAAAAGGAAAAAAGGTGCCGCCAAGACAATGCCCATGCGCATCCTCGAGGAAAAAGGGATTCCCTACGAACCGCGCCAACAGGCACGCAAGCAGTTTACTGCTGAAGGAGTCGCTGCGGACCTGGGCGTCCCCGTAGCCTGGGTGGTCAAGGCCATGATCGTCCAGCGCTCCGATCGCAGTTTCTTGTTGGTCGTGATCCCGGGCGATCTGCAACTCAGTCTCAAAAAAGTTGGCAACGTTCTGGGCGACAAGAGTGTATCCATGGCTCAACAGCGGGCCGTGCAGCGGGTTACCGGCTTCCAGGTGGGCGCCGTTTCGGTACTAGGCTACCGGCGCGACGACATTCCCAGCTACGTGGACCAGCATGTGCTTGAGCTGGAGCGCATAGTTATCAGCTCCGGCCGTCCTGACATGGGCCTCGAGATGGCGCCGCAGGATATGGTGCGGGCCATCCAAGCCCAAGTAGACGATTTCGCCTATTGAGCCAGTGCGACCACAGTCCACGATGGTGCATCACTCTTTACTAATCGTCTGACAGAAGGTATAATATCCCCATGACCGCCAGGTGCGGCAAACTTGCGGAAGGAGCTGAGGAGATAACCCCATGGCAAACGAAAGGTTTTTTGAGGAGTTGGCCCAGGCAGTCATCGACGGCCTGCCAGAAAAGGCGCAGGCACTGGCCCAGGAGGCACTCGATGCGGGGATCGAACCCCTGGCAGCTATCGATCAGGGCCTCAAGCCGGGTATGGACGTCGTCGGCGAGGGCTTTGCCCAGGGCGAG
>JASFHU010000654.1:0-3646 GCA_050123055.1 Anaerolineae bacterium | reverse complement strand
ATCGCATCTGCGCCGGCAGCGATCTTTTTGCTCATAACCGAACTGGCGATGAGAGGCAGTGAGGGTACTGTCCCAGTCACGTCCCGCAAGGCATAGATTTTGCCATCTGCAGGCGCCAGTTGCTTGGTCTGGCCTGTGACAACGACACCCACATCCTGTAACTGCGATTTGAACTGCTCAACGCTGAGCGCTGTATCATAACCAGGGATCGATTCCAGCTTGTCTATCGTTCCTCCACAGAAACCCAAGCCGCGCCCGCTCATCTTACCGACCGGTAGCCCGCACGAAGCGACCAAGGGCGCAACGACAAAGGTTGTCTTATCGCCTACGCCACCAGTAGAATGCTTGTCAACCACAAAGGGAACCGTGTCATGTAAGTCCAGTATCTCGCCGGATGCTGCCATGCTAAGCACCAGGTCGAGTGTCTCCTGCCGCGACATCCCGTTAAGAAAGATGGCCATTGCCCAGGCCGCAGCCTGATAGTCAGGGATATCGCCCGACGCATAGCCGTGCACGAAAAAGTCTATCTCTGCACGATTCAACTCGCCGCCATCGCGCTTTTTGACGATGATCTCCACCGGTTTCATAGAGTGCCTCCAAAAAATTCTCCGTGCAGCGCCAAGGCGTGCTCAAGATACGGCGTGCGGTAATGCCTCAGCGCGCAATTGGCACTCTGGTTGCCATCAGCCGGCTCGCCGCCCATCTGTGTGTCCGCCTGTCTGCCCATTGTCGTATCTCATTTCCAACCATCGTTCAACCTAGTCTATTATACCTCTGATCAGAACGAAATCCAAGTGCCCATAGCCAAGGTATCATCTCCCCGCCTTTCTATCACGGGGAATCATACCACAGAAAGTCACGTTGTAGTACTGGGATCATCTTGATTGTTCATGAACTGGTCAACGTAACTGGCAATTTCAGTAGATGCCACCAGACGCTTCCCTGGAGGCGCGCTGTTAGGCGTCGCCTCCAGGCTGATGTTGGGTCTTGTGTGCTCGTGCCTGGCGACGATCCTCTGTCTCCTGCATCTTCCTTCCGAAGGCACCCATTCTGAAGTGCTTCAGGCTCTCAATCTGTTTGGCCGTCTCCAGGAGACCGAGCAGATCGCGCAGTCTCGCTCCGGCGTGCAGCGTGGAACTGAGCATGCATCTTCCTACATCTGCCGAAGCGTCTCCGGCGACGATAATCACCATCGGTGCACCACCATACTTCTTGCCAAGGCGCTCCGCGTCATCCCACAAGTCAGGCTCTATGTCGTGAATCTCATGCATGTCAATTCGTCCTTCCGAACCAATGACTAGCTTCACTCGCGCGGCGCTCGCGGGAATGAGCGTTCGCTACAAGATACCTGAAAGCGGGTGTGACCGCTGATTTCGGGCGATGTAGCCGACCAGCCCACGCGCTTCTGCTGCTACTACTCACCAATGATTTTGACCAACACCCGCTTCCGCCGGCGGCCGTCAAACTCGCCGTAGAAGATCCGTTCCCACGTGCCAAAGTCGAGTCGGCCGCCGGTGACGGCGACGACCACCTCGCGGCCCATGATCTGCCGCTTCAGGTGCGCGTCCGCGTTCCTGTCACTTCGTTTAGGACAGGCGTCCTCGCCGGTCCGGTTGTGCAACCGGCCTCTGGGCCGGCCTGGTCGACCGGCGCGTGCGGTGCCAGCCTTTCGAGCCACACCTCGTAATCGTGATGCAGGCCGTACTCGTCATCGTTGATGCCCGTCCTGAACGAAGTGACAGGAACACACTCGCAGCAATGTGTTGCGCATTTACAAGGGTCAATCCCCTCTTTATCATATGCCACTCTCATACCCTTGACGGTCGAGGCCCTGGCGGCAATAGGCCGCGCCCTGAGCAACTACAACTGAACCCAGCTTCTACGGCTGAAGATGAATCCTGCGGCGTCGCTCGGCTCGCTGATACTGACTCCAGAACCTAGCAGGTAGCAAATCACAGAGGGTAGGGTATCACAAATGTAATGTAGCGCGCCTTACCAGACGTTACAGAGAGTTGCCGTGCCATCCGGGCTCATATCGACCAGCCCAGGAGTTCGAAAATAACCTCTCGGTTCGCCACCAGGAAGGCCAGCAGGGGGATCAGCAATGTGTTAACCAAGTTAATGATCCCCTTGATGTCCAGGATGGTACTACGAGTGCCCTTGATGCGGTCGTGGTAATCCCATAGCCACAGGAGGGTCTCCATGGTTTCGTGCTCTGGGGGATCTTCCCTGGGCCTCAACTCTGCCATCTGGACCTCTACCTCGTTGAGCGACTTCCGCTTCGATCGTCTAATGACCCCGGATATTGCCACCTGATTGACCACAAAGAGAGCGATCAGGGGCAGCCATCTCGGGATGACGAAAGCGAGGGCCCTCAATTCGAATGTCGCCATCGTTACGGTAAACAGAGTACCCATCGCCAGCATGAAGGCGAACATGTAGGCAGCGAAATTCATCATGCCAGACCAGTCTTCCAGCACCTCCGTACTGACGGGATCTTCTGCGTGCAGCTTGAATTGGCAACGGCCCAGCCGCAAAGGCAGGACCGCAAACAGATACATGAAATAGATCAGGAAACCAGTCCACAGGAGCATGACACCACCCACAACAGCTATGTCGACAGGGCCAGGGTTCTCAATAGGATTCGGGTGGATGAAGACAGCGTATGCCGTGTAAATGAGCAAGCCGATCAAAGCCGGTCTCTTCGTATCACCCACCGAATCCAGCCAGTCACGAAGGCCGGTCAAACCGGCGGTCGATTCAAGCCCATCCAGGAGTCTATCCTGCAAAGTGGCAAAGGTCCGGTCAAAGGTGGTCTTGGCTATGATCAAGTTCACGAAGATCAACACTCCCCCAAAAGCAATCGTGCGATACCCATAACGGGATACGCCACCAGCGACAAGTGAGATCAGGTATGCGATCAACGATACCCAGATCGCAATGGCCAGGGCGCTGATCCAGGGCGCTGGCGGCTCTGTCCGGCGGGCAAGCCTCTGCAGAATCCTCCCCACCGATCCCAGGATAACATCTATCGATGACTTGTACTCGCCAGCCGCGAGCTGCCGCTTCAGTTCTTCACGTCCATCTGCCAGGTTGGTACCTTCGCTCATGCCTTTCCCTCTCACTCTCTGACGTCTTCTTGGATGGCTTCAAGCAGGTCACACAGCGACCTTGCCTTGAAACATCGAGTAGGTGAAGAATGCATAGTAATCGGGACGGTCCAGGATGAAGTCCGGTGACCTTGGCAGGCATAGGCGCCGATACTCCGCCCACAGGCGTTCGCCATCCACGTCCTCCTTCCTTAGTTCTGAATCCACTCCCGGCCAGCGCATCTCAAAGAGCGCTGTTAGGGCGCTACGAACATCATCAGTCAGCGGGGCCTGGGCGTCGCCGGCAAAGGTTCGGGCCGTGCGTTCCTTCAAACCCGCGTCACGGAACCAGCCCAGCGCCCGCAAAAAGTGGGACTCCGGCTCCATTCCCTTGACGAAAGGGGCAATCCCTGCCGTCGTCGCCTTTAGTTTGGCCTCCAGCACCGGGTATCCAGGCAGGAGATGCTCGGAGGACCAGGCTAGGATGGCCACGCTGCCGCCAGGCCTCACCACCCGTGCAAGTTCCTGCACCAGCGGCAAGGGCACAATCGGTGCGT
>JASFHU010000653.1:0-3653 GCA_050123055.1 Anaerolineae bacterium | reverse complement strand
GGAAGAGGTAAGGGCCAAAGGGGCGCATATGCTGCTGGCCCCTACCGTAAACATCCACCGCTCGCCCCTGGCTGGCCGCAACTTTGAATGCTACTCCGAGGACCCGTACTTGACGGGTAGAATGGCCAGCGCCTATATCAACGGGCTCCAGAGCCAGGGGGTGGGGGCTTGTATCAAGCACCTTGTGTGCAACGATTCCGAGTTTGAGCGGACCACCATCAGCTCGGAGGTGGGCGCGCGCGCGCTACGGGAGATCTATTTGGCGCCTTTTCACATGGCGATGAAAGAGGCCAATCCGTGGGCCGTGATGTCGGCTTACAATAGCCTCAATGGAACCGACTGCAGCGAGAATGGTTACCTGCTGCTTGAGATCCTGAAGGGCGAGTGGCAATTCGATGGCATTGTCATCTCCGACTGGTTTGGCACCTACAGTTCCAACGTTGCCCAGGGTGGCCTGGATCTGGAGATGCCCGGCCCTGCGCGCTGGATGGGGACAGATGTGCTGGAAGCGGTCAAGGCAGGTGAGCTTGATGGTGATGTGGTCGATGACAAGGTGCGCCGCCTGCTGCGCACCATCGACAGGGCGGGTGCGTTCGAGCATCCCACGGAGCTTGCCGAACGATCAGTGGACAAATCCGAGCACCGCAGCCTGGCAAGAGAGGCAGCCGGCGAAGCGATTGTGCTGCTCAAGAACGCTGAGGGCATCCTGCCGCTGGAGATGGAACGGATCCGGTCGATGGCGGTCATTGGCGAGAACGCAGAGCGGGCTCAGATCCAGGGGGGAGGCAGCGCCCACGTAGCGCCCCACTATGCCATTTCCCCCCTGGCAGGCATTGTGGATAAGGTGGGCGGAAGCGCGCAGGTCGATTATCAGATCGGTTGCACAATCCACCGCAGGCCGCCCCTCGTCGACAGCGCCTGGCTGACCACCGAGGATGGATCCCAGAACGGGCTCACAGTGCAGTTCTTTGATGATCTGGAGCTATCGGGACAGCCGGTACACACGACGGTGACTGAGAACGTGGAGTTGGTCTGGTTCGGCGAAGCAGTGATGGGGATAGACCTGGAGAGATTCTCGGCCAGACTCTCGGGCCGGTTCACGGCGCCGGAGACGGGAAAGCACAGATTCAATCTGATGAGTGTGGGCCGCAGTCGGCTAACGGTGGGTGGAAAGCTGGTCATCGACAACTGGGCTGGTGGGTTACCTGCCGAGCACCGGGAACAGAACGTGGAACTTGAGATGGAGGCTGGCCGCTCTTACCCGATTCAGATCGAGTACAGTTGGGCAGGCGGCGCCCATTGGCGGACCCTTTTCCTGGGGTGCCTGACTCCTTTTCCGGCCGACTCGATCGAGCGAGCCGCGGCACTGGCTGCCCGATCGGATGTGGCGATTGTATGCGCCGGCCTGACAAACGAGTGGGAGAGTGAAGGGCACGACCGGGCGGATATGGAGTTGCGCGGTGACCAGGTCGAGCTGATCGAACGGGTGGCCGCCGCCAACCCCAACACCATCGTCGTGCTCAACACGGGCGCACCGGTCACCATGGATTGGCTCGACAAGGTACCGGCCGTGATACAGACCTGGTACGCCGGCCAGGAGGCCGGCAATGCCATCGCCGATGTGCTGTTTGGCGACGTGAACCCCTCTGGCAAGCTGCCCACGACCTTTCCCCGGCGCCTGCAGGACAATCCGGCCTATATCAACTATCCGGGCGAGAACGGCAAGGTACACTATGGTGAGGGGATCTTTGTCGGGTACCGGTACTATGACAAAAAAGGGTTGGCCCCGCTGTTTCCCTTCGGCCATGGCCTCTCCTACACCAGCTTTGTTTACAGCAACCTCGTCCTGAGCGCCGCACAGGTTGCGCCGGGCGAAGGGATCCGCATCAGCCTTGACGTTGAGAACCGGGGAGCCCGTGCCGGAAAGGAAGTGGTGCAGCTCTACGTCCGGGACGTGGAATCCAGCCTGACGCGCCCCGAAAAGGAGCTGAAGGCATTTGCCAAAGTGATGCTCGAACCCGGTCAGAAAGAAACGGTCACCTTTGAACTTGGCGACGATGACCTGTCCTTCTATGATCCGTCCCGGCAGGGTTGGCTGGCTGAGCCAGGCGAGTTCGAGGTACTGGTCGGCAGCTCCAGCCAAGATGTCCGGCTGACTGGGTGCTTTGCCCTGACAGATTGAGGCGTTGGAAAGGCGTCACCCATAGCGCTACGAGGCGAGAAACGGGCGCATAGTCAGGCTTTGAACCGTACAAGCAGCGAGGCGCTGAGAGGGAGTTATGACCTACGGCTACTTTGACGATGAAAGCCGGGAATATGTGATCACCGATCCCAAGACCCCAACCAAATGGATCAACTACATTGGCACCCTGGACTTTGGGGGCTTTGTTGACCACACCGGCGGGGCCTTGATCTGCAAGGGCGACCCGGCCCTCAACCGCATCACCAAGTACATCCCCCAGCTTCCCAGCTCGCAATTCAAGGGGGAGACCCTTTATCTGAGGTTCAAGAAGGGAGACAGCTACAAGGTCTTTTCACCCTACTTTGTCCCGACGCTCGATGCCTATGACCGCTACGAATGCCATGTGGGACTTGGCTACACGCGGATCGTATCCGAGTTCTATGGCCTCCGCAGCGATGTCACGATCTTTGTGCCACTGGAGGGCAGCGACGGCCAGGGGCGCGTGATCCGCGACATCAGGGTCACCAACCTGTCTGACCAGTCCCTGGAGGTCGATGCCATTCCGGTCGTCGAGTATACCCATTTTGATGCGCTCAAGCAGTTCACCAACGCCGACTGGGTGCCGCAAACTATGCAGAGCCGCGCCCACCCGGAGGATGGCGGCCTGATGGTCCTGGCCCAGTCCGCCTTTATGCGGCAGGGAGTGGCGGTCAACTATACCACGTCCAACCATCCGGTCAGCTCGTTTGACTCGGATCGAGCGCAGTTCCTGGGGGACAATGAATATGGTAGTTGGGCCAGTCCGCTCAGCCTGCAGGATGCGGAGCTGGGCAGCCACGAGGCCCATCGCGGGGATAACATCGCGGCTCTGATGCACCACCTGGGTGAAATGCAGCCCGGCGAGAAAAAGCGCCTGATCACGCAACTGGGCCAGGAGCAGAGCGTCGAAGCGGCCCTCCCCCAGATAGAGGCCTTCCGGGACGAGGGGCGGGTGGACGAGGCGCTGGAAGACCTGGCCCGGTTTTGGGATGGCTACCTGGCCAAGATGCAGGTAGAGACCCCCGACGCCAACATGAACCGCATGCTGAACATCCACAACCCACGGCAATGCTATATCACCAAGCAGTGGTCGCGCTATCTGTCGCTCTACCAGCTTGGCTTTGGCGCGCGGGGTATAGGCTTCCGGGACAGCTCGCAGGATGTGATGGGGATCATGGCCCAGGTGCCCGATGAGGGCAGAGCGCTGGTGGTAAAGCTCCTGCAGGTGCAAAAGCGGGACGGCTCGGCCATGCACCAGTTCAATCCCCTGACCATGGTGGCCAACCATGGCGAAGCCGGGGCCGAGGAAGGCGCGCCAGACTACTACGGCGACGATCACCTGTGGAGCATCCTGGCCGTCAGCGCCTATCTCAAGGAGACGGGCGACCTGGCTTTCCTGGACGAGGTCGTCCCCTACTATCACAAGGACCAG
>JASFHU010000652.1:0-3653 GCA_050123055.1 Anaerolineae bacterium | reverse complement strand
CCACACCGCTTTATTCACCGTCAACTATAGTGAGCATTTTGGTTAACTCTGTTCCGGTCCTACCCTGACCACCGCGCCTTAGCTGATTCGCTCGTCAGCCCTCCTCCTGACCGCCAATCCCCCAGGCCCGGGCCACGCGGGGATTGCGGGCCCAAAAAGCCCGCCGCGTCGCCTCGTCCACCCGGTTGAGGGGGCAGGCAAAGTTCATGCATTGGCTACAGAGGTAGGTCTGCAAGGTCACATCCTACCCCTCCAGCTCCCGTTTCTTGGCCAGGTATTCCTCGGGGCTGATGACCCCCTGGTCCCGCAGCTCCTCGAGTTTGCGCAACTCTTCACTGATCTCTGCCCTGTCCTCTTTGCTGACCGGCGCCACCCGCGGGCCGGCAGCGGTTCGCGCAGCCTGGTCTGAGCTTGGGTAACCCGGTACCTGCTTGCGATTGTTGAATACCTGGCTCCACTTCATGACGTCGAGAGCCACACCAAACCCAATCCAGAGCCAGTCCCAGCCGGCCACGCCGACCCCAGGACTCCAGACCAGGACGTACATGATGGTCGTGTAGGGTGCAAAGAGGATACCGAGCAGCGGCCAGATGAACGAGTTGAAGGCCGCGTTTATCCGGGGCCCCACGATCCACATGATGATGAGCACCACCCGCGGCGCAAAGGCCGCACCCAACGCCAATAGACAACCACAACCTAGCATGATGCTTTCTCCTTTCAGTCTATGCGCCGGCACGGTGCCCGCGCATCCGCGCTTCGCTCCGGCTGATTATAACACAGTCTGGTGGAATCTGCACTTGGCACGCAACGGCGATGGGGTACGCGTGATAGTCGGCAAGGCGCAACGCACCTGGGAGGATGGTGGACCTGACACACTTTTCGACGAACCCAGGTTCGCCCTATCGTGTCTGACCAGGCTTTGCTCGAAGCGAATGGAGCTACTGCTACAGGGGCGCGGGCGAATCCTTCACGAGATCATCTGCCACCAGTGTTCTTCCATCCGGTCCAGCTCTGCCAACACGATTGGGTCCAGTGGCTCTGGTTGATGTTCCCGGACGATCTTGCGAACTCGGGCATTGGCCCTATCCGCCAGGGTCTGGCTGCCAGAAGCGGTCCACCTTTCATAGCTTTGGCGGCTCATCAGCAACGGCATCCAGCTTTGGCGAAAGTGGTCCAGGGTATGCTTTTTGTCCAGGTAGTGGCCGCCAGGTCCCACCTGTCCAATGGCATCCAGGGCCAACGTCTTCGGGGAGACCTCGACACCACGCATGATCACCCCGATCATGCTGATGATCTCGTCGGTGGCGGCGATCAATTCCAGGGAAGCGTGATGAGCTGATTCGGCAAAACCTACGTCGTGAACCAGGTTGGCCCCGCTGAGGGCAGCCATCAGGCAGGAGATAGCCGACTCGGCCGCCGCCTGCTCATCAAAGGTGACGGCATCGGTGCATCCGGCTGTGCTCATGAGCGGTAGACGGAGGTAGTGGGCCATCTCGGCCAGTGCCGCCGACCACAAGCTCAGTTCCGGCGCCCCATACGCGGCGACTGCCGTGGACATGTCCATGACCGTCGGCACGCCGCCAAAAATGACGGGCCAACCAGGCCGCTTGAGTTGGACGATCACCAGGCCACTCAATGACTCGGCCAGACAGGCGACCAGGTTGCCGGCCCCGGTCACCGGCGCCGTGGCCCCACCGACGGTGACCGGGGCGTACATCACCGGGATGCCATGTTCGGTACAGAAGAGAAGTCTGGCTATGGTCTCGTCAGGATGAACCATCGGCGAGAGCGGTTCGGCATAGTGGAGGTAGTGGGGACGTCGAGCCAGCTCCTCCCGGCCACCGGCAACCAACGCCTCCATCTCGACCAGTAGCTCCAGTTGCTCCAGGCTCAGAACACCGTGCATAATGGGCTTGTTGCAGTGGATCAGGGTCTCTTTGTGCCCGATCAGGTAGGCGATCTCGGCGGGAACGTCGTCGTATATGGCCGAGGGGGCGGTCATATGGATATTGGGCAGTGCGTCGCAGAGGAGCGCCCCGAGCTTTGTGTCGGCCCGGGTAAAGGGACGCCGGACCCGGGTGAACGGATCGTCGATGAATTGGGCATCAGGTTGGCTGCAGAAGGCAACCTGGCTGCCTCTGAGGCTCAGAGCATGGTTGCCCTGCCGGTCGTAGAAGGTGACCTGGCGCGGAGCGCTGGCAATTGCATCCTCGACGATGTAGGAAGGGATGTAAACCCGTTGCCTCGGGCCGACGCGCGCGCCAGCGCCGCTGAGCAGATCCAGACCCTCCTGGTTGTCGACGCGTACACCTTTGGTTTCTAGCACGTCGAGAACGCTGAAGAAGATCGTTTCCTTTTGGTCTTCCGACAACACCACGAGACGCGGTGTGGCCCAGCGTGTATGATTGGCCGTTATCAGATCTGCCATCGGTTGACTCCTTCAGGTCGCTGGACCATCAAACTCGCCCTGCTGCCGATCGTCTCATTGCGGTCTGTTGATTATAGCACGGTCCGGTGAAATTGGCAGATGGCACCTGGTCGCAGAAATCGGGTCCGGTTTCGGGGACACTTCAGACCTGACAATAGGCCTGACGGGCTTTTCGACGAACCCGGTTTCGCCCTGTCAGGTCTGACCCGTCTTTGCCAGAGCGAACTGAGCTACTGCTAGGAGGGATGTAGATCTGATGGCAGTAGAGAGAGCACAAAGGCATAAAGCCCGCTGGCCGCCTCCAAAACCTGACTAAACTCGTCTCGAGATGGCTCTAGTAAGCTACTTTGGTATCGAAACTCAGTCGCATAGGGGGTCAGGAGCGCGGCAGCTTCTGTCCATTCCGGGAAGCCCGCTTCGAAAGGGACAGCCAGCGCGACGAGTACCTCAACGTCGCGAGTTCTTTCGAAGGGTTGGTCGTGAAAAACAAGAAAGCCCTTCACGGCCTTCTCGGCGGCCTGCTGGCAGTGATAGACGGCTACATCCAGATAGGGATCTGGACCCGCCGCGAGTTTGCGAGCCGCTGCCAGATCATGCTGGGCCTTGATGAGCCAGTTCTGTACGAGTTCCATCTTGGCGTTCATACAGGACGGTTCCCCTCGCGAAAACCTGGTGCTCCAGGGAGGCTTGAACATCGCGGAAGCGCTCTACTTCCGCGCGGGTTCTCACCAGGATGTCCTTGGGTACGTTGAGGCCTTGCAGCCGCCGGTGAGCACGCGTTGCCCGCCGGGCCGGCGAAAGATCGCTCTATGAGACGATCACCAGCAAGTCCAGATCGCTGTCCTCATCGGGTGTCCCCCATGCATGGGACCCGAAGAGGATGATCTGCTCTGGTCGAAACTCGTCCACCAGACGATGAGTGATCTCCTGCAGCAGCAAGGGTGAGACCTCTTGCATCATGCCTCCTACCACAAGTATACCACCACTGGGGGAAAAAGACAACCACCATCTGGCCGATCTTTTTGCACCCTATGACAACTTCAGAACCCCCTTGACCCCACAGAGTTTGTATGTTATAATGTGCCCAGGCAAATAGTTATGGTTCATCACACTACAAGGAGGGGGGAGAGCATGTCTGAAGAACCAAGACGCGACGAGAAGGACGAGAAGGACGAGAAGGGAAGGGACGATAGCTGGGACGAAAAGTGGCGCCGCGATCCGGTCG
>JASFHU010000651.1:0-3655 GCA_050123055.1 Anaerolineae bacterium | reverse complement strand
CTGCCGGGCAAATCTGTCGATGGTTTCTCTTTCGGTCACGTGAATCGGCTCCCCGTCAAATCCAAAGAACCCTTTGCTATTCCCTATCTACCATCATATCAGATCATGACGCAAATCACTATCCGGTAAAAAGACGGTATCTTTCAACACCGAATCAGATTGGTACCATCAATAAAACCAAGTATTCACAGTATCATGCATGATATGGGAACGACTGCCTCTGCTACTCTACTCGATCCCTATGACCGCAAGCTTCCAAGCGAGCACGGTCTTGAAGGCAGACAGACGCTGGACGGAACATGTCAGCTGCCCATGGTAGTAAGACCATACTGGGCTGCAAGATCGAACAGGCCGGGATTGAGGGAAGTCTCAATCCCGGCCTTGGTGTTACCTGCCCAAGCTGCTGGCTTACGCTATCCTGCCCACTGCATATCTGGACAAGCTTTGTGCCCAATACGGCTCGGCCTGTCCAGCCGACCGTTGGCTAATTTCTGATAAGTGGACTTGAACTAAGCGCTTCGCGCAGGTTGGTTCCCCGAGAGTAACCCCCTCAAGTTTCCTCAATTTCCTCCGATAGGGCTATACTATCCGTATCCCACATACGGAGGTAGTCATGACGGCGTTAAGACAAAGGATGATCGAGGACCTGCAGCTACGTGGCCTATCCAAGAACACCCAGATAGCCTACGTGCGAGTCGTGCGGCAGTTGTCAGAATATTATGGCAAGTCCCCAGATCGTATCAGTGAAGAGGAAGTGCGCCAGTACTTCCTCTACCTCAAGAATGACAAACAGATTGCCCCCGACTCACTTGGCGTCGCCCGTGCCGGCATCAAGTTCCTTTTCGTGCATACCCTTGGACGAGAGTGGCGAACGCTGGACTTGGTACGCTCCCCTCGAGAAAGGAAGTTGCCTGCGGTGCTTAGCGTTGCCGAAGTGCACAAGATTCTGGGGCATGTTCGTAGTCCACGCTTTCGGGTTTGCTTGAATACCATCTATGCCTGCGGATTGCGTGTATCCGAAGGGGTTAACCTCCAGGTTCGAGACATCGACAGCGAGCGGATGGTGGTTCACGTGCGGCACGGGAAAGGAAACAAGGATCGCTACGTCCCACTTCCTCAACGCATTCTGGAGATGTTGAGGGAGTTCTGGTGCACACACCGGCATCCCCAGTGGCTTTTTCCTTTCCCGACGAAGGCTGGAGTCTCACCAGCCACAGCCGAAAAGCCCATGTGTGTCGGCGGAGTTCAGTACTGTTTCAGAGCTGCGCTGGAGGCAAGTGGCATCCCAAAAGAGGCCAGCGTGCATACACTACGTCATTCGTACGCCACGCACTTGCTGGAAGCAGGAATGGATCTGCGGGTGATCCAATCCTACCTGGGACACAGTTCAATCCAGACAACGGCCATCTATGTCCACTTGACCCATGCCACGGAGGAACGGGCAGCGAAGACCATCGATCAGCTCATGGCCGACCTGCCATGGTAGAGATTGCCGACATCTTTCGCCGTTACGGACCCCAGTATCGAGCCAAGTACGGGGCCAAGATATTACCCAGCCACCTCCAAGCGATGGGGGCCATTGAACACTGTCGCACCCCGCTCCTCGGAGGACACGTCTATACCTGTGAGTCCTGTAGTGAGACCCAATACCAGTATCATTCCTGTCGTAATCGCCATTGCCCCAAGTGTCAAAACGACAAGGCTCAAAAGTGGCTGGAGAAGCAACAGGACTTGCTGCTGCCGGTGCCCTACTTTCTGTTGACTGTGACCTTGCCCAGCGAGCTCCGACGTGTGGCTCGGAGCCGCCAGAAACAGGTCTATGACCTCTTCTTCCGCACCTCAGCAGAGGCGATACAACAGTTGGCTCGTGACCCTCGTTTCGTGGGCGGGCAAATGGGCCTGGTGGGCGTGCTTCACACCTGGGGACGCAACCTGAGTTATCATCCCCACATACACTTCTTGATTCCCGGTGGAGGATTGGCCGCAGATGGGCAGACTTGGCTGCCCTCCCGCAACAGCTTCCTACTTCCGGTGAAGGCGCTCTCCAGAATTGTCCGCGCCAAATTCCGTGATGCCTTGCGCCAAACTCATCTTTTCGACCTCGTCCCAGCGCCCGTCTGGCGGCAGGCCTGGGTTGTCCATTGCCAGCCGGTCGGCAGTGGTCTCCCTGCCTTGAAGTATCTGGCGCCCTACATCTTTCGGGTGGCCATCAGCAACAATCGCATCCTCGCGTTGGCCGAGGGAAAGGTGACCTTTCGTTACCGCGCCTCCGACACCGGCAAACTCAGGACCTGCACACTTGCAGCTGAAGAGTTCATCCGCCGCTTCTTGCAACACGTCCTGCCCAAGGGCTTTGTTAAGGTGCGCTATTATGGATTCCTGGCTTCTGGTTGTCGACAGCGGTTGGCCAGCATCCGTCAACAGCTAGACAACCCTCCCGCCGGTCAAGCACCGGATCCTGACAACGGTACAGAGACCGAGTCCCAAACTGAAGACCATCCAGCAGATGACCCGATTCCCAACCCCATTGTACTTTGTCCTTCTTGCGGTCGGGTGATGCAACGACAGATCATCCCCCGTCCTCATCGTCGCCGCCCTCCTTGAGCGCTGCTGGCCAGGACATCTCATCTCTTGCAACAAGGGCGCGATCCATGATTACCGCCGTCCTCGCTTCCGCCTGCCAGATGACCATAAATCTGGTCAACAGGTTGCTCATCGGAATGATCTCTGACTTCCCCCAGGTTGAACTTGGGGCTGGCACATTCCTAACTGGCTAAAACTCGTCTCTCCGGGGCCAATTTGCCTGCATTAGCCCCGCAGTTTGCGTACATCTCCAATACGGACTCCTGCCTTAAACCCCAAACACGGATACAACGTAGAGCGCTCGGCTTAGTTCAAAGAGGATTATGTGGCGGCTTTGCGCCACATGAATCCTTACCCTTACATTAACCATCTATCTTTCCTGAGACAATAGGATCACCGAAGTGAGATTGCGAATCAGGCAGCGAAAAGCTATACTGAGTCGCTGAATCAGCTCACGGAGGTGATCAGATGTATCCACAGGAGGAGATCGATGGTTTTGAGCAATACTGGAGGAGACGCAAGCCGGGAAGAAGCACAGCCGTGCACTATCGCAGTGATGTGAACATCTTCTTCCAATGGGCACGGCAAGCGCCAGCTGCGATCACGGTGCACCACATTGACCAGTTCATTGACTGGCAACGCGAATTGGGACGGGCACCCGCCACCATTCAACGGCGACTGATAGCGATTCGGATGTTCTACGATTACCTGGCCTACATCCGGGAAGAGGATGTTCCCAATCCTGTCGTCCCGAGGCGCCACTACCTTGCCCGTGAGCGGCATCTGCCTCGCGATATCTCCAACGGCGACATGGCACAACTCTTCGAAGCCATCGGCTCTCACCTGCGAGACCGGACGATGTTCACCCTGATGCTGCACGCAGGTCTCAGAGTTGGGGAAGTATCTCAATTGAGACAGGCCGATGTTCGGCTCTCTGATGAACACACGCCATTCCTGCGCCTGAACGGCAAAGGCGATCAGGAACGGGTAGTTTATCTTTCCGCGACTGCGGCGCAATTGCTGGATGAGTACTTGAAGGAGCGTCCCCCAAACGGGCCCGAACGGATCTTCT
>JASFHU010000650.1:0-3659 GCA_050123055.1 Anaerolineae bacterium | reverse complement strand
ACCTGACCGTCAGGCAGCTCCACGGCATGTTCTTCGACAACCAGAAATTTGCTATAGTCCAGGATCACCTGGCGTGAAATGGTCTTCCAGGTTTGCACAGATCAAAGCCCCAATCTTTGATACCTTGCAGCGAATTGAACCTGTTGGAAAAAGCGTTTGAGTATGGGGCGCTCGGCATCTGAGGATGCCTCACTCCACCGCTTCTCCAACAACGCTCGGACTCTTCCTAGAGCGGACTCTTCCTAGAGCGGACTCTTCTCAGAGCGGAATACTGCCATGTTTTTTGGGCAGCGACGCTGCTTGCTTGTCCCGTAAAAAGTCGAGGGCAGCGATCAACCTGGCCCTCGTCTCACTGGGCAGGATCACGTCGTCCACGTGGCCGCTGGCGGCCGCCACGTAAGGGCCGCCAAATTGGTTATGGTATTCGGCCATGAATTGAGCCTTAACTTTCTCAGGGTCTTTCATCTCGGCCAGACGTTTGCGGTAGAGGATGTTGACTGCTCCCTCTGCACCGAGCACTGCGATCTCGGCCGTGGGCCAGGCAAAGACCAGGTCGGTGCGCACGTACTTGCTGCTCATCACGATGTAGGCCCCGCCGTAGGCTTTGCGGGTGACGACGCACACCTGGGGTACCGTCGCTTCGGAATAGGCGTACACGATCTTGGCCCCGTGGCGGATGATGCCGCCATGTTCCTGCACCGTCCCGGGCATAAAACCGGGGCAATCCACAAAGGTGACCAGTGGGATATTGAATGCGTCGCAAAAGCGGACAAAGCGGGCGATCTTGTCCGAGGCGTCGATGTCCAGCACGCCGGCCAGCCAGGCGGGTTGGTTGGCCACTATGCCGACCACTTGGCCATGGAGCCGGGCAAAACCCACCACTGCGTTCAGGGCAAAGCCGGCCTGCACTTCGAAAAAGCTACTGCCTGGCCCTTCTCCATGCGGGCCAGTGCGGTCACAAATCCGGGTGATGGCTTCCCGGATGTCGTAGGATTGGGTATCCTCCAGCGGCACCAGGCCATCCAGAGCAGGGTCTGCGCGGTTTGGGTCGTCGGTTGGGGGGTGGCGCGCTGGCGGAGCCGCATTGTTCGGCGGCAGGTAACTCAGCAACGTCCGCGTGATTGCCAGTGCCTCGTCCTCGTCGGCGGCCACAAAATGAGCCACCCCGCTTATCGAGGCATGGGTCTGCGCTCCACCCAGCGTCTCAAAGTCTACCTCCTCCCCGGTCACCGTCCTGATCACATCCGGCCCGGTGATGAACATGTGACTGATGCCCTCGGTCATGATGATGAAATCGGTCAAGCCTGGTGAATAGACTGAACCGCCGGCACATGGCCCCAACATCACGCTGATCTGGGGGATGACGCCGCTGGCCTGGGTGTTACGCCAAAAGAGCTCACTGTAGCCGGCCAAGCTCCAGACGCCCTCCTGGATGCGAGCTCCAACCGAGTCGTTGAGGTAGACAAAGGGGGTCCCCGATCCGATGGCCAGATCCAGGACCTTGCAGACCTTTTGAGCCTGTGCCTCGGAGAAAGAGCCGCCAATGACCGTAAAATCTTGAGCGGCGACGGCGACTTTGCGCCCATCTATCCGGCCGAAACCCACCACCACGGAATCGCCGGGATACTGCTTCTTGTCCAGATCAAAGGCACTGTGTCGATGGGTGATGTAGGGATCGACCTCCTGAAAGCTACCGGCATCGAGCAGGCGAGCGATCCGCTCGCGCGCAGTCAGTTTTCCCTTGGCGTGTTGTCGCTGGACAGCTTGGGGGCCGCCGCCCTGGCGGATCGCTTCCCGGCGGCGGAGCAGTTCTTTGTTCAGATCGTGTGGGTCCACGCACACCTCCTCGAGTTAGAGCCAGCGGTCAGGCTTTTGCGTCCTTGTACCTGCGCATCCCTCGGTATCGACGATGGACCCATGGAGGTCAAAGACGACCGTACCGCTCGTCGAGTATACCACCACTTTGCCAGGCTGTCCATTCTGTTGGTCTGTTCATTTGGGGCGGCGGCGTCTAGGGCCCGGCACGGCCTGTGTCACGGGTCGGATGGGCGAGTTGACAGATTTTCAAGTTCATGCTATGATGGGTCCCACTTTTTAGGAGTGACACGATGTTCGAAGGCACGACAGCAAAAGGTCAAGACCGGGTCTCGCTCTCAGCCAACAGGGTGGGAAGCTCTTTGCTCCTGCCTTCTGCCTGGCGCAGCTTTTATTTTGGTTTTTATTACTTTGCTTATGCCCCGGTGTTGGGCCGGTGGGCCGCGTCAGGGAGGTGTGCTCGGCAGTAGGTGTCACAAATCCCAAGGAGTTACAGAGCGTGGAACCACCGGTGCCACGCTTTTTTGTTGCTCAGAGTATTGAACAGGAGGTATGCAGTGCCCTGTCGAGGCGTTCGTGGTGCGACAACCGTAGAAGCCAATTCGGCAGCCGAGATTCTGGGTGCAACCCGCCAGTTGCTGGCGCAGATGGTGGCGGCCAACGATATCGAGAGCGCTGACGTGGCCAGCGTCTTTTTTACGGCGACGCCCGATCTTACGGCCGCCTTTCCAGCCCAAGCGGCGCGGGACATGGGCTGGCACCAAGTGCCCTTGCTCGACGCCCAGGAGATCCTGGTGCCGAGTAGCCTGCCCCGCTGCGTGCGTGTACTGCTCCATTGGAATACCTCCAAGTCCCAGGAAGAGGTGCGGCACATTTATCTCGGTGAGGCGGTGCGACTGCGTCCAGACCTGCAAGAGAGCAAGGACAGATAAGGAGGAAAGAATGACGAGTGTAGCATTCCAGGGGGAGCGAGGTGCATATTCTGAGGAGGCTATCTACCAGTTTTTTGGTTCGGACGTGACCACGCAGCCTTGCCGCAGCTTTGAGGGCATCTTTGAAGAAGTTGAGGCTGGAGTAGTAGAGTATGGCATGTTGCCTGTAGAGAATTCGACAGCAGGTTCCATCAACCAGGCCTACGACCTTTTGCTTGACCATGATCTTCGGGTCTGGGGGGAGACCGTTCTGCGAGTGCGCCATACCCTTCTTGTGCCGCCCGGCACGACGCTGGCTGACATTCAAACGGTGCGCTCCCACCCTCACGCTCTGGCCCAATGTGAGCGCTACAGGCTTAACCAGGGTTGGAGGGCCGAGTCGACCTACGACACGGCCGGCAGCGCTCGCGATCTGGCCGCCAATCCGGAGCCTGGCGTGGCGGCCATCGCCAGCCGATTGGCCGGTCAGCTCTACGAGCTGGAAGAGCTGGCCTACGGCATCGAGGATTCGTTCTACAACTATACGCGTTTCTTCATCCTCAGCCGCGACGACCCACCCCGCGCCCAGCGAAACAAGACCTCTGTGGTCTTTGCTGCCCGTCACCAGCCAGGGGCGCTGTACGAGTGCATGGGTGAGTTTTCAAAACGGCGCGTCAACCTCAGCAAGCTCGAATCCCGTCCTCGCCTCAACCGCCCCTGGCAGTACATCTTTTATCTGGACTTTGACGGTCATTGCCAGGATCCAGAGTGTGAGGCCGCCCTGATGGGGTTGCTGAGGCGGTCATCATTCGTGAAATTACTCGGCTCGTACCCGGCGGCGACGATGCCCATCCCCGATGAACGGGTCGCCGAGCTGGAATAGGACCGAGTTTGCTCACAACCGCTGGCCGACAGGTGCCCACGGTTTTTAGG
>JASFHU010000649.1:0-3666 GCA_050123055.1 Anaerolineae bacterium | reverse complement strand
GAACCACCTACAGTTTACCACCAACAGGGCGGTTTGTCAAATGTTCGTTTTCAGTCCTGGCAATGGCAATCCCTTCAGTTGGCCAGACCTGACAGGTTTGTGTCGGCTATTGGGCTGCTTGGATGCCGGCCGAGCACTGGTTGGAGCTCCAGATGCTCGAGACTCCAACAAACCTGTCAGGTCTAGTTGTAACTAGTCTGACAGTAAGTTCGTCGGCAAGCCGTCGATGCTGACCAGGTTGTGCTTTCGTTGGTAGGCCTCGATACCCTCCGGCCCCAGGCGCTCGGCCCCGCGGGGCAGCCTGTCCCTCTGGTGCTTGAACTCGTACACCGGCACGCCCTGACCACACGAGGTTTGTACCGAGTCGATCTCCATGACCATGATCTGGCGCACGCCCGGCATCTTTTCAAACAGTGCGTAGAGCGCTGGCCATTCCTCATCACGCTGGTGGACAACCCGGCCATGTCCGCGCAGGCGCACGATGAGCGGCTTGCCGGAGAAGCTGCAAAACATCATGGTCATCCGGCCATTCTCCAGCAGGTGAGCTGCGGTCTCGTTGCCGCTGCCGGTCACGTCCAGGTAGGCGACGGTCTTATCATCCAGGCAGCGCAGGGTATCCATCCCCTTGGGCGAGAGGTTGATCCGGCCCTCCGTTGGCGCGGTGGCCACAAAGAACATCCTTTGCTCGCCGATGAAGGCGCGTACTCGTTCGTTTAGCTCGGTGTAGAACTTGGCCATTTTATCATGCCTGCTTGGCGTCCTGCGATTCCTCGCGGCGCCGGGCCCGCTCTGCCTCCAGGTCGCGGTCCAGCTCCCGCTTGATGAGGATGAGCGCGACGATGGTGACCAGGATCACGCCCAGGGCCACGACCATCCCCAGGCGTCGGGTATCCAATTCGGCCAGGGCGGCCTCAGCACTGGCATGTGCTTTCTGACTGAGTTCCAACGACTCTGCGGCCTTGGCTTCCACGTCGACCAGGTTGACTGTGTGCTGCAGCGCGCGCGACTCGATCAGCGGCGTGTGAGCCTGCTGAAGCATCTCCTCCTGTTCGGCCATGAGCAGCCGCGAGTCGATAGCCAGGTTGATGGTCGCCTCGGCTTGTTCAAAGGCGTCATCGGCCTCCTTCAGGGCATTGTACATCGCCTCCGCCTGCTGGCCGATCGCCGAGTCGGGCGGGTGGCAACTGCCACAGTTACGGTCCCCGGTGCCCACAAACAGCTCCCGCGTCGCGGGCGGGACATCATAACGGCCGTGGCAGGTGACACAGCGCGGGGCGGCCTCGCTCGTCATCCCCATGCGGTGCGCGCCCTGCATATAGTAGTCCTGCGTCGCGGCGTGACACTGGCCGCACACGTTGGCGACCTGTTGGTAGCCGGGTGGCGCGGCGCCGTGCTTGCCATGGCAGGTCGAACAGGTCGGCGCGCGCAGGTTCTGCTCGTCCAGCAGTGCCACGCCGTGGACGCTGGCCTGGTACAGCTCGTACTGGTCGGTGGGGATGTCATAGGGCGCCATGAATGCCTCATCGGCGTGGCAGCTCGCGCACATGGCCGGCTCGTTGGCGGGATAGGCCTGCGAGGCGGGATCCGACACCTTGAGGACGCGATGTTCGTCGTGGCAGTCAAAGCAGGTGGCCACGTTGGGATCGCCCTCCAGCAGCGCCTGACCGTGTAGGCTCTGCCAGTATTGGTCCAACTGGTCGGTGGGCAGGTCAAAGGGCCGCATCAGGTCCACCCTGGTGTGGCAAGAGCCGCACAGACCCGGGATGCGATCCTTGGGCAGCGGCCCCAGGTATCCCGCCTCGGGTGACATAGATGCTTCGGCATCCGCCTGCGTCGGGTCGCCGCCATGACAGCTCACACAGCCCACGCCCTGCGCGGCGTGGATGCTCTCAGTCCAGTCTTCGGTGATCTCGGCGTGCTTGCCGCCCAGCTCCAGGTGGCAGGTGATGCAAGTATTCTCGCCAAAAAACTCCGGCTCCTGGATCGGCGTGGGCACGACCGCGACCGAAGGGGGCAGCGTCGCCGTCGGCTCGGGCGTGGGAGTGGGTGCCTCCTCTGCCACCTCGTGGCATCCCAGGCAGCCCTCGTTGGCCCGCCCTTCGTGGTCAGCAGGGAACGGCACCATCTGGCCCGTGTCGTGGCACGACAGGCAGTCTTCGCGGTCCTCCACCGGGTGGGGTACCGTGGGCATCGCGGTGACCTCGCCGGGCTCATGGCACATGGTACAACTGTCGTTGTCCCGGCCGGCGTGATCCTCAGGCACGGGCGCCATCTCTCCCGGGCCGTGGCAACTCAGGCAGTCCTCTCGACCTTCGGTGGGATGGGGTACCTGTGGGATCTGGAGGCCATAGGCCGTGGCCGCCAGTAACAGCAGCGCTGAAAGCAAGGCAAGTCCTGGCAGAATTCGTGTCATACGCATGGCCTTCTCCTCCCTAACTGTACCAGCCCCAAATGGAGAGCGCAACAAAGATGGCGACGATCAAAGCCGTGACGGCCATGGCTAATCTACGATTGCGGGGATGCCGCTCCGGCTTGCGATCCAAAAAGGGCAGCACGGTCAACAGCACGATGCCGATAGCCGGGATCAAGATACCCAGGAGCCCAGCGAGGATGCCGGGGCCAACCACAATGGAGGGCACCTTGATGAACTGGTAGATCCAGAGGAAATACCACTCCGGCTTGATGTGCTGCGGGGTGGTAAAGGGATCTGCCTTCTCTTCCAAACCGACCGGCAGCAGGGAGGCGAGGACGATGAGTGCCGCCAGGATGATGAAACTGACGATCACCTCCAGGATAATATAGTTCGGAAAGAAGGGAATTGTATCCTCTTCGGGATATTCGGGATGCTTGTACCGCCGCGGGCCTTGATGCTCGGGCCGGGACATCTCTTTGTCCTCTTTCAAGATGCTACCCTCCTTGGCAGTGGTCAAAAAACCTGCCCCGTCTTTGCCTTCGGGGGCAGAGTGTTGAAGCCGCTCTACAGCGGACCGGAGATACCCTGGCGGCGGATGATGACAAAGTGCACCCCCAGGAAGACGAAGGTTAGCACAGGCAGGACCAGCATGTGGATCCCGTAAAAGCGGGTCAGTGTCAGGCCCGTGATCTCCATCCCGCCGCGTAGTAGACCGAGCAGCCAGGGGCCGATACCGGGAATGATGCCCAGGATTTCGCTACCCACCGTCGAACCCCACAACGCCTTCTGATCCCAGGGCAGGAGGTAGCCGGTGAAGCCAAAGGCCAGCGTAAGCAGTAACAGGACGACGCCGGCTATCCAGTTTAGCTCGCGCGGATTCTTGTACGAGGCGGTGATAAACACCCGCATCATGTGAGCCACGCAAAAGGCGATCATCAGCGTGGAGGACCAGGAGTGGATGCTGCGGATCAGCCAGCCAAAACGGACGTTGTTCATGATGAACAGGATGCTCTCGTAGGCCTCGGTGGTCGTTGGTTTGTAATAGAGGGAGAGCAGGATGCCGGTGACGCCCTGGATCACAAAGAGGGCAAAGGTGATGCCGCCCAGGCAGAAGTACCACTTGATGGCGTGCTTGGGCACCGGCTTCTTGAGGAACGCCTGCAATGGAATGCGTACGTCAAAGCGTTCGTCGAACCAATCCCCCACCCGCGTTCGCCAATTGGCGCCAGATTGTGCTTCCATTAGCCCTGTCC
>JASFHU010000648.1:0-3668 GCA_050123055.1 Anaerolineae bacterium | reverse complement strand
GACAAGGTCGTCCAGCGTGGTAGCTGGGGAGTGCTGGTCAAGAGCCAGGGGGGGTGACGGGCACGCGCGACAAAGATCCCAGCCTGGTCAAGATAGACTCCACCACGAGGCCACCCTGCATGGCCCTAACTCAGGCGGGTTGGGATTCCACGGGCACCCAAGTTCCTGTCTGCAGGTCGCAGGTTTCAATGTTCCCTGTCTCCAGATGGTAGACCCAGCCGTGCAGCGTTAGCGTCCCGGATCGCTCGCCCTCACGCACCGGGTCGTAGGAGCGCAGGTTCTCCAGTTGAAGGAGCACGTTCTCGCGCACCGTGGCCAGATGGTGGCCTTCCTCCGGCAATCCGCTGGCCCCGACCTTGGTCCGGGCCGGCCGGGCGTGCTCTATCCAGCGGGCAATGTGGGGTTCCCTAGCCCAATCGAGCAGTGCATCGAGCGCTTGGATGGCGCCGCAGCCGGTGTGCCCACACACAATCACGTGCCCCACCTGCAGGTGTTGTACCGCATACTCGATAGCGGCGCCGGCACCCATCTCGCCCGTGCCAAAGGGAGGGACAATGTTGCCGACATTGCGCAGCACAAACAGTTCCCCCGGCCCGGTTCCCGTCAGCAACTCGGGCGGCACGCGAGAATCGGAACAGCCGATAAACAGCACTTGTGGCGATTGGCCCTGGGTCGCCAGCCGCTCGAACAGGGCCTGGTTTTCCAGATAGTATTGCCGGAACTGCCTGATTCCGGCCTCGAACTCGACCATGGGTCCCTCACTCATCTCTGCCATGCGAATTCCCCCCTGGGCTTCCCAAGAGCTGCTGGCTGGCCCCAAAGGGGTCCAGCTCGCGGCGCACGATCTGGTCGATCAGCGCCGACAATTGGGACTGGTCGGTGCGCGCCAGCACGTTGCGTAGAGATTCCTGCTGAATGATGGTCTCCAATTCGGCGGCGGCCCGCTCGCGCTCGCGCCAGGCCAGCCCGCCGCTCTGCTCCAGGTGCGCCCGGTGCGCCAGGATGGCCTCGGCCAGTTCGGCGATGCCCTCGCGGCGGGTGGCCACCGTCTTGTGGATGGGCGGCCGCCAGAGGTCTGCATCGCTGTCTGCCGCGGCAGTACCGTCGGCCGCCCCGGCCGCCTCCATGAGCCGCCCGTGGTGCATGACGCTGTGGGTGCCGCCCGAATTCAGATCCAGCATCATGTGCAGGGCCATCACCGCGTGGTCGGCGCCCTCGTGGTCCGCCTTGTTGACGGCAAAAACGTCGGCAATCTCCAGGATCCCGGCTTTGATGGCCTGGACGTCGTCGCCCAGCCCCGGCACCTCGACGACGACGGTGGTGTGGGCCGTGCGGGCAATGTCCACCTCGGCCTGGCCCGCGCCGACGGTCTCGACGATGACCAGATCATAGCCCGCGGCGTCCAGTACCTTGACCGCATCCGCCGTCGCCCAGGCCAGGCCCCCCAGGTTACCCCGGCTGGCCATGCTGCGGATAAAGATGCCGCGGTCCCCGGCCAGGTCGCGCATGCGGATGCGGTCGCCCAGGATCGCGCCACCCGAGAAGGGGCTGGTGGGATCCACGGCGATTATTCCGATAGTTTTGGCTGGCTGGCCGCCAGTACCCTGGCGGCAATGCAGGGCCAGGGCATTGACCAGGGTGCTCTTGCCGCTCCCCGGCGGCCCCGTCACGCCGATGATGTGTGCCCGGCCGGTGTGGCGATGCAGTTCGGCAAGGACTGCCTGGGCTTCTGCGTCACCGTCGCCGGCAGAGCTATTCTCGATCAGGCTGATGGTCCGGGCGATAGCACGCCGGCGGCCGGCCAGGACCTGCTCGACAAGCGGGTGGGTCACGCCACGTGCTCGCGGATAAAGCTGACGATCTCGTCGGTAGACGTGCCCGGTCCAAAGATGCCTGTGACCCCCATCCCGTTCAGGGCTGGTACATCCTCGTCGGGGATGATGCCCCCGGCGACGACCAGCACGTCCTCCATATCATTCTCGCTCAAGAGATCCATCACCCGCGGAAAGAGGGCCATGTGCGCCCCCGACAGGATCGACATCCCCACCACGTCCACGTCCTCCTGGAGGGCCGCTTCGGCGATCATCTCTGGCGTCTGTCGGATGCCGGTGTACACCACCTCCATGCCGGCGTCGCGCAGGGCGCGGGCGATCACCTTGGCACCCCGGTCATGGCCATCGAGGCCCGGTTTGGCCACCAGCACTCGAATCTTTCTCTCAGTCATGTATGTCCTCCACTGGCTCAACTCAAGCGGTTCAGGTCTCAAGCATCAGCCCGGTAAGGGGCTACTCATCGTGGCCGCCAACCGTGGCCGCATTCAGCAGATCTTTACCTTGAAGCCAGCCGTCGAGCCAGATCTCCATCGAATCCGCCAGCGGGATAAAAGCCGAATCCCATGGCTCACCCTCCTCATGCAGGTTTGGCTCGAACCATATCATCCGTCCGGCATCCTCGCTGCAGTCGACGCAGGCGTACATGGCACAGCCCAGATGACAGACAGGGACCAGGCTGGCCGGCCATCTCCAATGGGCGTCGTTTGGGTTTTCCGTACGATACCAGTGATACAGATCGACGATGTTGTTGCCCAGATCATCGGTTGCCCCAGCGGCAATACCCATCAACCCGTACCCTGGACCGTACCCACCGTTTCCAACCTGCTTGTAGAGCTCTCGAAGGAGCGTCGGCAGACGTAGCCCCAGCTCAGCTTCAGCAGCCTGTATGGTTGCCTCTGATGCCACGGGGCATATCCTTGGCTCGATGAGTGTCGCACCTTCGGTAGCCTCATCGAGGTTCTCGATCCGCTCCTTGATTCGATCGATCATGGGCCGCGCTGGGCTCCATGAACCCTGGCTTCCCATTCCGGCCTGAGGAGCCCATATAGGTACATGTCATACCGTTTGCCGTCCCGTTGGCCAAACTCGCGAAATACCCCTTCCCGCCTGAACCCTGCCTTTTCGTAGAGCGCGATGGCTCGCTCGTTGTAGTCGATGACCGTCAAGGTCAGGCGATGGAGGTTGAGTTCATCAAAGGCGTACTGCAATGCCAATCGCAGGGCCTCAGTGCCATAGCCCTTTCCCCACGCGCCTCGATCCCCAATGCCCATCCCCAGCCACGCTACCTGGTTCGACCATTCGATCTCGTAGAATCCCACTGTCCCGACAAGCTCGTCGTTGTCACGGGTCCGGATACCAAAGAGGATGGTATCGGCCGAACCGTCCAATTGATCCAGCTCAGCCTCGATCTGGGCCGTGCTTTTGGGTAGTGCCCTGTTTGTCTCTTGCAGCCGCAAGTAACCCGCATCCTCGTACCACCGGGCTATCCTGGGTGCATCATCTTTGCTCAATGTTGCCAGCCTGACCTTGGTTCCACGGAGTAATTCCAGATTCATCCCAATCCTTTGCGGGCTTCCGGTGCAGCAGTGTGGCCACTGTTGGCCTATCTATCCACTATCCGCCGTCGAATAGGTCTGCAACTCCTCACGGACAACACGGCGCAGAACGGTCTCCAAATCATCGGCGAGGATGCTGCTCCGCAGGGCCTCGTTGACCAACGTTTGGTAGCCACGCCCGCCGGCCTGAGCCTTGGAGTACGCGACGATGTCGGCGTCCAGGAACATGTTGACGCGAACCTTGCTCTTGGCAACAGGTTCCCCGCCCACGCGGAGCACG
>JASFHU010000647.1:0-3675 GCA_050123055.1 Anaerolineae bacterium | reverse complement strand
TGTAGTCTGTTGGAGTATGAGCGATAGAGGCTGAAATCAGCCAAGAGGAGGGGAACGATGAGTGGAGAACTGACGGGCAAAGTGGCCCTGATCACCGGCGCTGCTTCCGGCATCGGGCGGGCTACGGCGTTGCTGTTGGCGGCCAATGGGGCAGCCATCGTCGTGGCCGACATTCAAGAGGCCGGCGGCGGGGAAACGGTCCAACTGATCGAGGCCGCCGGTGGGCAAGCGACCTTTTTCCGGGCCGATGTGACCGACCGGGAGCAGGTCGATGCCATGGTCCAGCACGCGGTGGAGACCTATGGCGGGCTGGATATCCTGCACGCCAACGCCGGCCACCCTGGCTACGACAAGGCCCTCGTGGACCACAGCGACGAGGAATGGGATCTGGTGATGGCCATCAATCTAACGGGCGTGTTTCGCTGCTGCCGGGCGGCCATACCGGCCCTGGCGGAGCGCGGCGGCGGGTATCCACCCGGCTCCCTATACCGGTGCCTACAACGTGTCCAAAGCGGGCACCATTTCCTTCACCAAGACGCTGTCCATGGAATGCGCACCGCTGGGTATCCGGGTCAATGCCATCGCGCCTGGCCAGGTGGCCACGCCCATGTGGGGCCTGTCTCCTGACGACGAGCCCGACGAGGCGCCGGTGATGGCTGGTCTGATCCCGCTGGGGCGCATGGCCACACCCGAGGAGATTGCCCAGGCTGTGTTCTACCTCGTGTCGGATGCTGCTGCGTACCTGACCGGTGAGGTATTGAACATCGACGGCGGCATGATGGCCGGGTTCAACTTTCTGATGCCGCCGCCAGAATAGGGCCTTTCGGCCGCCGTGGATGTCCTGGACTGAAGCGCATTCTGGCAGCCTGTAGGAAGGAGTTCGTAGTGGCCGCCCACCACGGGTCGGCGGCCACTCCAAACGAGAATCGTGTCTCTCTCCGACACCCTGTTAGAGGAGCATGAGACTATTCAGGATCACGGCAACGTGGTATGCATCGCTACCTACAATGAATCCTTACGACGGATGGGCAGCGATGAGATCGTCGAACCTTGGGCGGTGTGGTGGAAAGCGCACGCCGCCCAAAGTTGTCTGCCCACTCGCTTTGCCTGGCTGGAAAGGCCTGATTAGGTCAGGTTGTGCTTTCTGCAAAAGTCTCCCAGCACCTGCTCAAAGTCCGGCTGGCCTATCTCCTGCAGGTTATAGTACACCCGCGTAGATGGTTTCTCGATGTCGATGATCCGGCCTAGATCAATGGGTGTGCCGATGACCACGGCCTCACAATCGGTAGCATTGATCGTCGCCTCCAGGTCCTTAAGCTGCTGTTCGCCGTAGCCCATGGCCGGCAGCAGGACGCCAATGTCGGGGTACGTCTCAAAGGTCTCGGCCAGTCTACCGACGATGTAGGGCCGCGGATCGACAAAGCCTGTTGCGCCGAATTTGCGCGCGGCCACCATGCCTGCGCCGAATTTCATCTCCCCGTGGGTCAGCGTCGGCCCATCCTCGACCACGAGCACGCGCTTTCCCTTGACCACAGACGGATCGTCCATGCCCAGGGTCGAGGCAGCGTCGATGACGATCGCATCGGGGTTGACTGCGGCTATGTTCTTGCGCACGGTCTCGATGTTGTCAAAGTCCGCGCTGTCGATCTTGTTGATGACCACCACGTCCGCCAGGCGCAGCGTAGTTTCGCCGGGGTAGTAGGTCAACTCATGACCGGGCCGGTGGGGATCGGCAACCGTCACGTGAAGATCCGACTTGTAGAACGGAAAGTCGTTGTTGCCACCGTCCCATAGGATGACGTCGCAGCCATCGGGATCGTTCTCTGCAGCTCTCAGGATGGCCTCATAGTCCACCCCGGCATAGATGACGTTGCCCCTCACGATATGCGGCTCGTACTCTTCCATCTCTTCGATGGTGCAGTTGTGCTTCTGCAGGTCTTCGAGCGTGGCAAAGCGTTGCACTTTCTGGGCTACCAGGTCGCCGTAGGGCATTGGGTGCCGGATAGCGACGACCTTGAGCCCCATATCCATCAGCACTTCGACTATGCGGCGCGATGTCTGGCTCTTGCCGGCGCCGGTGCGTACAGCACCTACGGATACGAGCGGCTTTGTGCTCCTGATCTGGGTGTCCTTTGGGCCCATTAGGGTAAAGGTCGCCCCGGCTGCCTGGGCAATGGCGGCCACCTCCATCACGTGCTGGTAGGGGATGTCACTGTACGAAAACGCGACTTCGTCGACATCCAGGTCCGCGATCAACTGTGGCAGATCTGCCTCGGCGTATATGGGGATGCCCTCTGGATACAGCTTGCCGGCCAATTCTGGCGGGTAGCGCCGGCCCTCGATATCCGGGATCTGGGCCGCCGTAAAGGCAACGACGTCGTAGGCCTCGTTGTCCCGGTAATAGGTGTTAAAGTTGTGAAAGTCGCGTCCAGCCGCCCCAATAATGATTACCTTTCGTTTTGACATAATCTCCTCCAGTATTTTTGCTTGCTTGTGGGGTTTCTCATCCCTCTACCTCAGTTTTGACCATAATCTGAAGGGCACCGGCGGAGGGTGTTATAGTGTTATAGTGTCATAGTTCCGCCGTCCGCCAACCCTAGGAAACGACTAAAGGTCGTTACTACGAACCAGTGGCCTGCTTGCGCCATAGTGGACTAGTAGTCGGGAAGCTGCTTTGGGAAATAGTCCTCCAGGGTTCCCTCGCGATAGACGTCGGCGGTGGCGCAGTGCAAGCCGCCGCCAAAGGCCCCCACGTCCCAGAAGGGCACGGGGATGACCTCAAAGCCCAACTTGTCGAACTGTTCCATCTGCGCGACCTCGCTGGCCTCGACACAGATGGTCTGGGGATCGAGCATCAGGGTGTTCATCGAAAGCCAGACGCTGCAGTAGCAGAGCGGCGGCTTCTTTTTGAGGGCCGGGGGCGCGCACTCGACGATCTCCCAGTCGTTCTTTTGGAACAGAGTCACCATCTCGTCGTAGAGCGGGACGCGCTTGCGGTTGCTGAGTGCCAGCCCCGGCCGCAGCAACACAAAGGTGGCGTCGATGTGGACCGGATCGGGCTCGCGGAACAGCACTTCGTGGATGCGATGGTTGGAGAAGTGACGCCGCAGCCATTCGATGCCGGCTCCGTTGGTCGTGGTGGATCGCTGCACAAAGAGGTCCTTTCCGGCGCGCCCAACGTCGGCGGCGTCAAAGAGCGGCTCCTCCTCGGTGATGGCCCACTCCTTTTTGTGGGTGTAGGCTTCGAGCTGTTCCTCCTCGGTCATGGCCTCAAACTTCTCCCAAAAGCCGAGGTTGTAGGAGGCATCGCTCAGCCGCGGCTTGGGAGCCGACTCCCAGCGAAAGTTCGGGTCCTCCTTGTAGTATTGCTGCAAGAGCGGCCGGTAGCACAGGTACTCGAACCATCTGCTGCGGTAGGACATGGTCGCTTCCAGGATCTCGTTGCCGACGGTCAGCAGCACGTCCCGCGGCGGCATGCAGCCGAACATCGAGTCCTGCACCCAATCCGGGGTCTGTACCTTCTGGCTGAAATCGAGCGGCGTTGGCCGGTCCACCCGGATGCCGCGTTTCTCCAGCAGGGCAGCGAAATTGTCCAACTGCTCGTTGGCCTTGTCCTCCATCTCCTGGGGCAGCGTCCCGTAGGTGCCCAGGGGGTACCCATACTCGGGCCAATCG
>JASFHU010000646.1:0-3681 GCA_050123055.1 Anaerolineae bacterium | reverse complement strand
TGTGGCCCCGGTCATGATCCTCGCCGTGATCGCGTTGATTGCCGCCTGGTTCATCGCCGCCAAAGAGGCGCTGGACCTGGAGTGGCTGCAGACCATCGTCACCGTCTTTTTAGGGTGGCTGGTCTTTGTGGTGATCTCGATCGTCATCGGCGGCCTGGTGCTCGGCCTGTTCGGCCTGGGTGCCGCTGCGGTGGGAGGGCTGTTGGGTTCCTAGCACGCAAGTTCTAGGCCCACGAAAGGGGTTGTTATGGCCGAGGAAAAGGTTACGACGGAGGAGTATCACGTTGACGGCGACGAACTCTTGCACAAAGTCAAGGAGTTGGTGCACGAGGGCAATATACGCCGCATTATCATCAAGAACGAGGAAGGTGAGAGGCTGATCGAGATTCCGCTCACGTTGGGTGTGGTCGGCATTGTACTCTTACCCGTGTGGGCGGCCATCGGCGCGGTTGCGGCCTTGGTCGCCGACTGCACCATCGTCGTCGAGAAGGTAGAGGAATAGCAGAGGGCTGGCGCTCCTGGTACATAGCCGGAAAAAGGCTACCCTACCAGGAGTGCCAGCGGGCCAGGCCGGACAGCAACCCCACATCATACCGACTCACACGCAGAGGAGAAAATCCATGCAATGACAATCCTGATTGAGCAGAGAAAAGAGACGCTGCAGGCGTTGGAGGACTATAAAGCCCACTCAGTACCACAAGGGCCAAAAGGTACCCGAGAACTAGAGTAAGGAGGTCATGCTCATGTCTGCCGAACTGCCGAGCCACGAAATGGTGGTTGTCGCATTCAAAGATGAAACCAAAGCCGACGAAGTCTTGAGCACGCTCAAGCAGTTGGACGTGGAGGCCACGGTCGATCTGAAAAGCGCTGCGGTGGTCAAGCGAGACGCGGAAGGAAAGGTCAAGATCAAGGAGACCAAGGACTTTGACGCCAAGCAGGGCGCCATAGGTGGCGCCGTAGCCGGCGGCTTGCTGGGCCTGCTAACGGGGAGGTTCCTCGCGGGCGCGATCGTGGGCGCAGCCGGTGGCGCCGCTGCCGGACATGGCATCGATATGGGTCTCGACGACGAGTACCTGAAAAGCGTCGGCGAGAGCCTGGAAAGCCAAAACTCGGCTTTGGTCGCTCTCATCGCCTTCGAGCGGGTGGAAAGGGCCATGGCGGAGCTGGACAAGTTTGAGGGGGGCACGATCCTGCGCCATACGCTCAGCGACGAGGTCTACCAGCAGCTCTCGGAGGCCGTCGAGGACTGACACCTTGCAGGATGAGGAAGCACTGAGGCAGTCCACATGCCTCAGCGCCAGACTCCAGTACAGTTGGGCGTAGCTAACCATGCAAATGGTGAATGCTCTAGCGCCCAACTGCCATATTGTTTCGCCTTGGCTCGGCGAAGGCCAAGAACCGGTCTTGTGTAAGGTCTCCAGAGCTAAAGACCAAGGCAATCGTCTGAGCGACTCGAGGTGCAACCGGTTTTGTGATATAATTGACTTGTCTTGATGCACGGCCCGTATGGCCAGACCTGACTGCTGGATCTATGGAGGGACAAGATGACGAAGGAAGAGTTCTTGACTGTGCGTTGGAACAATCTGATCTCCCTGGTAGGGGGGCTTGTCTTTCTGCTCTATGTTGTCGTCGTCTGGTCCACAGCGGTCTTGTCGCCCAGTGCAGCCTTTATCGGGCTTGCGATTATCGGGGTGCTCTACTGACTGGTCGTCGAAGGCCATACGGCCATGCGGTTCGCATGGGAAAAGAAGAACTCACCTGACTACGTCTCGGTTAAGAAGTCTAGATGGTGAGCAGATACTGTTGGAAAATTCGAGGAGTGAGGCATCCTCAGATGCCGAACGGCCCGCTCGCATGTGAGCATGCTCGCTCCTCACGGTTCTTCCAACATGATCTGAGCATTTTCAAAACCTGTCAGGTCTCGACGTGAAGAACGAGCACTGCAGGAGAACACGCATGAAAGCAATGGTATACACGGAATACGGGCCTCCGGATGTTCTTCAGCTCAAAGAGGTAGAGGTACCCACCCTCCAGGACGATGGTGCACTGGTAAGAGTCCATGCCGCAGCCGTAGACTATGGTGACTGGGCTTTCGTGAGAGGAAAGCCCTTCTTGGTCCGGCTCATGGGTGCAGGGCTGCTCAAACCAGAAATCAGGATACTCGGCGCTGACATAGCCGGGCGGGTTGAAGCGGTTGGCCGGGACGCCAAGCAGTTTCAGCCCGGTGACGAGGTATTTGGGGACATATCAGCGAGTGGCTTCGGCGGTTACGCCGAGTATGTGTCTGTGCCTGAGACTGCCTTGGTGCTGAAACCGGCCCACCTGACCTTTGAGGAGGCAGCGGCCGTACCCCAAGCGGCCGTCGTTGCCCTGCAGGGTCTTCGCAACGAGGGGCAGATCCAGCCCGGGCAAAAGGTCCTGATCGTGGGCGCGTCCGGCGGCGTGGGCACCTTTGCGGTGCAGCTTGCCGCGTCGTACGGGGCTGACGTGACCGGCGTGTGCAGCACACGGAATCTGGACCTGGTACGCTCCCTCGGAGCAGACCAGGTCATTGACTATACGCAAGAAGACTTTGCCCAAAATGAGGGGCGCTATGACTTGATTCTCGCCACCGCGGGCTACCGTTCGATCTTTGATTACAAGCGGGCCCTGAGTCCCCAGGGGATTTATGTCATGTCCGGGGGTTCCATGGCCCAGGTCTTCCAGGCCGGGATCCTGGGAGCCACGGTTTCAGAGAAGGGCGGCAGGAAGCTGGTCAACCTGGCGGCGACGACAGACCAGAAAGATCTGCTCTATGTGAAGGAGCTTCTGGAAGCCGGCAAGGTCGTGCCCGTGATCGATAGACGGTACCCGCTAAGCGAGCTCCCTGAAGCTCTGCGGTATTATGGACAGGGGCACGCCCGGGGAAAGGTCGTGATTGCCATACACGGAGGAGATGATTAGAATGGAAGAGATCAGGATCAAGCTTTCAGCATTGTGGGTCTCTCTGATGTTAACCTATTTCCTGGGGGATGTGCTGCGGATATTCAGCGGCGACTTTGAAGCGGGAGACATCGCCGGCATGGAGGGCTCCCAGGCCATGTACCTGGTCGTCGCCATCGTTTTGGTGCTTCCGGTCTTTATGGTCTTTTTGTCCTTGACAGTGAGATACCCCCTCATTCGCTGGGCCAACATCATCGTCGCCGTATTCCTCTTTGGCTTCAACCTCATTGGCTTGCCCGGCTATCCTGGGTTTTATGACCAGTTTCTGATCGTGGTGGGTCTGGTGTTCAATGCACTGACCGTTTGGTATGCCTGGCGCTGGCGTGAACAGGAAACTGCGGAAGCCACACCATAGATCGGGCCATCTCGGTCGCGCCATCAAGGCAGATTTGGAGAGTACTCGTGAAAGCGATTGTCTATACCAAATACGGGTCTCCCGATGTTCTTCGACTCGAAGAGGTACCAAAGCCTGCTCCCCAGGAAGGTGAGGTACTGGTCAAGATCCATGCGGTGTCCTTGAATGCGGCGGACTTTGAAAACATGAGAGGTGAATGGAGTGCCCGCTTTGGGGGACCCCTGAGACCCATGTACAAGATCCTTGGAACCGACCTGGCCGGGCGGGTGGAAACGGTTGGCAGCGGCGTGACGCAGTTTCAGGCAGGTGATGCGGTCTGGGGCGACCTGTCTTTTCCGTACGGA
>JASFHU010000645.1:0-3681 GCA_050123055.1 Anaerolineae bacterium | reverse complement strand
CTCCTAACTGATCTGACACCTTGGGCTTGCTTCCTTGAGAAAATCGTTCAGAAGGTCCTTGTCAGCAAGGGGTTGTTGCGCGCCAGGAAATAGCTTGCCGCCATAACGTACCGGATACTGGCATAATTATAGCATAGAATCCATTCTTTGCAAATTCGAGGCGCTGTTAGTCAAATACGATTGTCAACCGCCGCCACCCACTGCCCGCCTCCATTAAGGGCCTGGGGGCGCCCGTTGCCTTGGCGCTGGCAAAGCGTCAGGCAACGGGCACCCGGCTGTGCTATCCTGTGCCTATACCTGGCATGGAGGGCAAATGCGAGACCTGGCTTGGCGAATAGGATTCACCCTGGCGATCTTGGCTGCGCTGGCCAGGCTAGCGCTCACTTTCAGTTGATACCTTGCGGGCATCGTCTCATTGCTGTAAACCGGCTCAGCCCACCCAGCGGGCTCCGCTCCCCTTGAGCTGGCTTATTCTCTCCACAAAGGTGCTGCTCCGTCGACAGGCATCCTTCGACAGGCATGCTTCGACAGGCTCAGGATGCGTGTGGAAGGATGGACACCTACGCCAAACTACACTAGGGCGAGGCGAAATGCACCTCGGCCATACCCAGGCCATCCATCTCGATCTCAATCCGGATATCGGCACCCTCGGGCTGCAGATAGTAGGTGCCCGGCCACAGGCCGCCAAACTCGCACGCGTCGGGGCCGTACTCTGCTTTGGTGCCGCTGGTGCAGGTCGCCGTCCAGCCACCACCGCCGGTGATATGCACCGGCACACCGGGATAGTTGAGCACCCGGACGATGATCACCGACCAGATGCCGGTGCCCTCCTGTTGCCCGCTGGTGTTGCTGATCACCCAGCCCTGCCAACCCGCACCGGCCGCCGTCGGACTCGGCTGGGGCATGGATGTGGGGCCGGGGGCCGTGGTGGCTACAGGCTGCGGCGGCACAGACGTGACCGCCACAGCGGGCGGCTTTGGCGCAGGTAGCGCGACCTCAGCAAAGCGGACCATTGCCCAGCCCCAACCATCGACCGTCACCGCGACGCTGGCCCCCAGGTCCTTGGGGGTGATGGTATAGGTCCCGGCCCTCAGCGCACCAAACTCGGTAGCATCAGGACCGTACTCCGGCTTGTGGCCGGTCTGGGAGGTAGTGCTCCAGCCTTCGGAGCGGATCTCGACCTCGTGCCAGGGCCTCCCCGCCACCACCACGGCGATGGCCGAGTTCACATGCTCGGTGGGCTCGCTGCCGCTGGTGTTCTCGACCACTGAGCCGACCCAACGGGTCCCAGGCGGCGGCCCGGTGTAGTAGAATTCGACCAGGACAAAGTCTTGCAGCCCGACCGACACATCCAGATAGGTGCCCAGATCCTTTGGAATGAGGCGATAGGTGCCGGCATTGAGAGCGCCAAACTCACAGGCATCGGGGCCATGTTCCGGCTTGGTGCCGGTCTTGCACGTCGCGCTCCAGCCCGTTGTCTGGATCTTGACCTCCTGGCCCGCCGGGCGACCTACGACACGCACGGCAATGGTGGCAAAATGTCTGCCCGCCAGGCTGTCGAGGCGCTTCACGACGCGCCCCTGCCAGGCAGATGGGGGCTGGGAAGGTGGTACAGGAGCGGCAGCCGACGTGGGAGCGGCTTCTGGCTGGCGGGTAGCCGTTGGCTGGGGGCGAGGTGTAGCGGTGTTGGGTGGTCGTGAGGTGGGCGTAGGTGTTGGAGGACAGGGTAGAGGTCTAAAGTCGACCCGCGTATAGTTCTTGCCATCCAGCCAGATTTTGAACGACGTACCCAGCCCCACCGGCTCAATATAGTAGGTCCCCTTGCTCAAGGGGGCATATTCGGCCACGTAGGGCCCATACTCGGGCTTGGTTCCCGTGACATTGATCGTCTGGAAACCGCCCATCGAGCGAACCACGACCCACAAGCCGGGCCTGCCCTGCACTGAAACACGCAGCACACTACCGGCCAGGTCCACGTCGGTTCGCTGCTCGGTGATCTCTGCCTTCCAGCAACTGGAAGCCTCGACCCGGGCCTGCTGCTGCGGCCCCACCAGTAGCACACCGGTGAGGAGTATCAGAAGAGCCGACATCCCCAAAAGCCACCTGAACAAGGCCCTAAGCCTAACCACGCTGCCACCTCCTCTTTGGATCCTGGACTGCTTCTCGCACTATTGGCTCTTGATGCGCATGTAGTAGAGAGCCGAGTCCAGATACTCCCGTGGCGCCATCTGGAAGGGGAACATGCGGTTCTTGATAGCCCACCCCTTCCACAGCTTGTAGGCCAGCCAGTAGAGCCGGTTGGAGGGTAGGCGGATCAGACGGCGGATGACTGGCAACAACCAAGGGAACTCGACACCCAGGGCAAACAGTTTTTGCAGATTCTCGATCTGCATCTTTTCCGCCTCGCTGCCAAACTTGATGACCGTATCATCACTGACCGAACCCGACAGATCGTCAAAGGAGCCCATCATCCAACCCTGCTCGTAGGCCCACTCGCCCAGTGCCGTCTTGGGATAGGGTTGAAAGAGAAAGACATTGGCGTAGGCCGGCTTGCATTGGGCATTGAGTTCCATCGTCTCAAAATCGGTCTCCAGATTGCCGGTGGGCAGGCCCAGCATATTGTTGGTCATGAAGGTGATGCCGTGGCGGCGCAACGTCTCAGCCGCGCCCAGGATCTCCTCCCGGCTCATGTTGCGGTTGAGAACTGCGTTGCGCAGGCGATCGTTGCCTGCCTCCACCCCAAAGCTGACCGACACACAACCAGCATCCTTGAACAGGGCGACCTTCTCATCGGTCACCAGGTTGGCCCGCACCTGGCACCAGAAGGGCAGTGGGCGTCCGTCCCGCCTGATCTCGGCTTTGTAGCGTGTCATAAACTCGGACAACCACCTATCCTGGAGGATAAAGGTATCGTCCATAAAGAGGACAAAGCGCACATCGTGTTTGGACGTCACTTCCTTCAATTCGCGAAGGACGTTGTCGGGACTGCGGCGACGGAAACGACGGCCATGGCCCTCGTACAGGTCTGAGTATGCTTTGTTGAAGCAGAATGCGCAGTCGTAGGGACAGCCCCGCCCGGTGATAAAGGGCTTGATCATGGTACGGCGGCTCTGTTCATGAGCCGCGTAGAGCAGTTCCCGGTCGGAGAAGGGCAGCGCGTCCAACTCCTCGCTGGTCAGCAGCGGGCGCAGCGGGTTGCGTACGATCTCGCCCTCCACCTTGAACCACCAGTTGTCTATGACGGGATGGGGCAAGGTGGCACCGTTTCCGTTCCGTTGCAGAGTGTTCATCAGATCCAGCGTGGCATACTCGCCCTCGCCGATACAGATGCCATCTACCCCTTCTCGCTCGATCATCTCGGGGAAGAAGGTTGGGTGTGGCCCGCCAAAGATCGAAAAGACCCCGGGCAACTGGGCTTTGAGGCGTTGATTCAGTTCCAGGTACCAGGTATGTGGCCCGGTGTAGACGGTGTAACCCACCACGTCAGGCCGTAGCCGCAGGGCGGCCTCGATCGGGTCCTCCTCGGTGGCCACGACCAGGCTGACCTGGTGCCCAGCCTGCTTCAGCACGCTGCTGATGAGCAGGATGCCTTGGGGCTCGTTATCGATTTCCTTGACGATGAACAGAATATGCATGTCCTACTTCCTGATCAGTTTTCTGCCGGAACCACCCGCCAGCCGC
>JASFHU010000644.1:0-3689 GCA_050123055.1 Anaerolineae bacterium | reverse complement strand
GCTGGGGGGAGCGCTACCCCTTTGAAAAGGATGCCAAGGTGCCCGCCGGGATCGCCGAGATCCTGTCGCTACCGGTATTCACGGCCCCGATAACCCTGGAGGGGGGCGGGGTTGAGGTCAATGGCAAGGGGACGCTGCTCGCCACCCGCAGCTCGATAGTCAACCCCAATCGGAACCCAGATCACACGCTGGAGGAGATCGAGGCGGTCCTGAGGGAATACCTATGCGTCGACCATTTCATCTGGCTATCGGGCAAAGAAGGGGTGGGCGACACCGACTTCCACATCGATGGGGCGGCCCGCTTTGTCGACGAGTCGACTGTGTTGTATAGCTGGACCGATGACACAAGCCATCCCCGCTACCCCTACTGGGAGAAGCATCGAGAGGAGCTGGAGCAGGCCGTGACCGAGTCGGGCAAGTCCCTGACCCTGGTACCGGTGCCGGTCACCGAGGCCAGGATATACGCCACCCTCGGTGCTTCCACGGTCGCCCCGTTCAAGTTGGTGCCCTCTGTGGGCCTCTATGCCAACTTTTACGTGGCCAACGATTTGGTTCTGGTGCCCGTTTATGGCGATGCCAATGATGCCAGGGCCAAGGCGATCATCGCTGAACACTTTCCTGGGCGCCAGGTCGTCGGCCTCCTGGCCCACATGCTGGCCGAGCTGGGTGGCATGATCCATTGCGTGACCCAGCAGCAGCCACATGTCCCATCCCGGATGGGCTCCTGACACCGGGCACTAGAACGGTTTTTTTGGAGAACGTTTGCGATGCAAGATCAAGTTGTGTTGATCACCGGGGCCAATAGCGGCATCGGCAAAGAGACCACCCGAGCCCTGGCCCATCAGGGCGCCAGGCTGGTGATGGCGTGCCGCAACCTGGCCAAAGCTGAGCCGGTTCGGCAGGCCATCCAGGAGGAGAGCGGGAACTCTCACATCGAGGTGATGCCCTTGGATCTGGCATCGATGGCCTCGATCCGCGAATTCGCCGGGCATTTCACTGAGCAGTACCAGCAGTTGCACGTGTTGCTCAACAACGCGGGGACCTTTTCGATGGCCCGGCAGGAGACCCTGGATGGGTTCGAACTGACGATGGGCGTCAATCATTTGGGCACCTTTCTGTTGACTCATCTGCTGTTGCCAGTGGTGCAGGGTACGCCGGACAGCCGTATCATCAACGTGTCGTCTAACATTCATTACCAGGGCAAGATCGACCTGGACGACTTGCAGCTCGAGCGCAAGAGATACAGGGGCATGAATGCCTATGCCAACTCCAAGCTGGCCAACGTGTGCTTCACCCTGGATCTGGCCGCCCAATTGGAGGACGACGGCGTCACCGTCAACGCCGTGCATCCGGGCCACGTTGCCACCAACATCTGGCGGATCTGGCCTGAGGAGCGGTGGTACCAAACGCTGCTCATCAAGATCATGAACCGGGCTGCGATTTCGGCCCAGGAGGGGGCTCAGCCCAGCATCTATTTGGCTACCTCGGACGAGGTACGGGGTGTCACGGGGCAGTACTTTGACAAGCAGCAGCCCAAGGCTGTCTCGCCGAAATGCGATGACCTGCACATGCGGCGGGCGCTGTGGCAGTTGAGTGAGGAGTTGGTAGGACTGTCATGATGAGCCGTGACCTGGCGTCACGGTTACGGCTCAGGAGAGGATCGCCTAGCGCAGAACTAGCGCCTATGGGAGGGATAATGCAAAAGACCGTGCAGGTGGGTTTGATCCAGATGACGTGTGGCGACAATATCGCAGCCAACTATGCCAAAGCTGTCGCCTGCATCCGCCAGGCAGCGGACCAGGGCGCCCAGATCGTGTGCCTGCAGGAACTGTTCAAATCCCGCTACTTTTGCCAGGTGGTCGACAATCGCCTCTTCGACCTGGCCGAGGAGGTGACCGGCGCCAGCCAGACGGTGCGCGAGCTTGGCGAGCTGGCAGAGGAACTGGGCATCGTCATCATTGCCGGCCTGTTCGAAAAGCGGGCCGCTGGCATGTACCACAATGCAGCCGTGGTGCTGGATGCCGACGGCAGCTATCTGGGCAAGTACCGCAAGATGCACATCCCGGACGATCCGGGCTACTATGAAAAGTTCTACTTTGCGCCTGGAGATCTGGGATACCGCATCTTCCGCACCAGGTACGCCAAGGTGGGCGTGTTGATCTGCTGGGACCAGTGGTACCCCGAGGCGGCGCGGATGTTGGCCTTGAAGGGAGCTGAGATCATCTTTATCCCGACGGCGATTGGCTACCCCCACTCGGAGGAGGTACAAGTCACCGAGTACGGCTATCACGATGCCTGGCAGATCGTGCAGCGGGGCCACGCCGTCGCCAATGCCTGCTTTGTGGCCGCCGTGAACCGCGTGGGGTTCGAAGAGGAGCCCCAGGGCAACGACGGTATCGACTTTTGGGGGCAGAGCTTTCTGGCCGATCCCTTCGGAGAGCTCGTGGCCAAGGCTTCGGCTACGCGCGAGCAAGTGCTGGTCGCCCCAGCGGACCTGTCCAAGATGGCCGAGATCCGTACCGGCTGGTCCTTTCCCTTCCGTGACAGGAGGGTGGACAGCTATGGCGGGCTGACCGAGCTCTATCTGGATAGCGGAGCTGGTTCGTAGGGGGCGTCGTGAAACGCACCAGAGAGATCAAGTGCCAAGGCTGAGGTTCCTGCCCCAAGATACGCGCTGGGCGCTAGAGCGAGCCAAGAGAAAGCTGGAGAAGCATTGAGTAGCCAGGAGGCAAGCCATGGTCAGTGAGACGCCCCAACTGCAGCCGATTGCCCCAGCCTATCATCTGCGCATCCTGAGCGACGAGCAGTTGGCCCAGTTCCGCTCGGCCACACTGGAGATCCTTCAGGAGGCGGGCGTGCACTGCCCCTCCGAAGTGGCGCTGAGCATCTATGCCGAGCATGGGTCGCAGGTAGATTTCGACGCGCAGATCGTCAAGCTCCCGCCCGACGTGGTGCTCGACGCCATGTCGCACGCGCCACGCTATTACACCATGGGCGCCCGCTCGCCGGACCACGAACTCAGACTGGACGGGACGGCCCTCTACTGCGCCACCGACGGGTGCGGCGTGGAGACGATCGACTTTGAGACGCGGCAGCGGCGGACCTCGCTCAAGGAGGATGTGGCCAGGATGGCCCGTGTGTCGGACTATCTCTCCTCCATCGGCTTCTATTGGCCCATCGTCAGTGCCCAGGACCACCCGGCCACCGCACCGCTGCACGAATTGGATGCCTCCTATCGCAACACCGTCAAGCACGTGCAGACCGAGACGGTGATGGACGGGCCGATGGCCCGCTATGCCATCGAAATGGCGAGGGTTATCGCCGGAGACGAAGAAACGATGCGGCAGCGCCCGCCGCTCTCCTCGCTGGTCTGCACTATTGCGCCGTTGGCCCAGGATGAGGGCGGCATGGAGGCGGCCTTGGCCTTTGCCAGGTCCGGTTTGCCGGTGGGATTCATGTCGATGGCCAACACCGGCTCGACGGCACCGGCTACCGTCGCCGGGACCATTGCCCTGGCCGATGCCGAGATCGTGGCGGCCATGGTCCTGATCCAGATGGCCTACCCCGGCGCGCCAACCTACCACTCCTTGATGCCGGGCATGATGCACCCGCGGACGGGGGCTTATCTGAGCACCGCCTGGGAAGGGGACCTGCCCTACGCCGTGGGGGTCGAGCTGGCCCACATGTGG
>JASFHU010000643.1:0-3690 GCA_050123055.1 Anaerolineae bacterium | reverse complement strand
CTCGATGGCTCTCAGGCGTTCCCACGTTGCCCTTGTCTGGGGATCGTCAGGCGAGACAGCATCGGACAAAAGCAGACAGTAGGACCGATGCTCTCCACGTCCCACTCGACCTCGAAACTGATGTAGCTGAGCCAAACCGAACCGGTCGGCGCCTTCTATCAGCATGACCGTGGCGTTGGGCACATCGATTCCGACCTCAATGACCGAGGTTGACACCAGGATATCTATCTCGCCCTGGCGGAAGCGGGTCATGATCCTATCTTTTTCCCTAGCCTTCATCCTGCCATGGAGCAGACCGACCTGCAGGTCTGGAAAGATCTGTTGCTGCAAACGCTCGTATTCCTCCACGGCGGCCCTGGCCTCAACCTTGTCCGATTCCTCGACCAGGGGGTAGAGGATAAAGACCTGCCGTCCCTTGCCGATTTGGCTGCGCAAGAAGGCATAGGCCCGTTCACGCTCACGAGGCAGCAGCCACCGGGTTTCAATCTCCTGGCGTCCGGGAGGCAGCTCATCGATCACCGAGATCTCCAGGTCTCCATAGATCGTCAGGGCCAAACTGCGCGGAATCGGTGTTGCGCTCATGACCAGCATATGCGCCACCCCACCTTTACCCCGCAGGGTACCTCGTTGTGCCACCCCAAAGCGGTGTTGCTCGTCCACGACAACCAGGGCCAGATCGTTGAACGTGACGTGACGCTGGATCAGGGCATGCGTGCCAACCACAATGTCAGCTTGCCCCGAGGCCAGGGCGGTATAGACCTTTCTGCGTTCCACGCGGCCAAGACTGCCCGTGAGCAGTGCAACCGACACCGGGCGGTCGAGGTTCCAGGCCCCGGTTTCGGCGAGCAACTTGGAAACCGTCCGATAGTGCTGCTCGGCCAGGATCTCGGTGGGTGCCATCAGGGCGGCTTGCTTGCCTGATGCCACAGCCATCAGCATCGCGGCCGTCGCAACCACCGTCTTGCCCGATCCGACATCTCCCTGTAGCAACCGGCTCATGGGCTGCGGCTGGGCGAGATCGTTGAGGATATGATCGACACTCTTTTGCTGGGCACCAGTGAGTTTAAAGGGCAACGACTGCATAAATGCCTGCAACACAGCCTGGTCGGTCGGGATGGGCACGCCGCGACGGCTTTGCCACTTCTGGCGCTGATTCAGCATCCCTAGCTGGATGAAAAAGAACTCGTCAAAGGACAGTCTGCGCCGGGCTGCCATCGCCGCCCGCTCGCTGTCCGGAAAGTGGATCTGCCGAATGGCGGTGCCAAGATCGACCAGGTCCACCCGCTGCCGAAGCGGTTCGGGCAGATAATCCTCCAGGCGAGGCGCCCAGTGGTCCACTACCCGTTTCATCAGACGCCGCAACCAGCGGGACGTCACGCCACGGGTGAGGGGATAGATCGGTACCACACGGCCAGTATGGATCAGTTCTCTTTCCAGGGGTTCCCAGGCTGGAGACTGCAGGGTCAGGCGGCCCATGTACTCATCAATCTTGCCGCTGAGGACAATGCGCCGCCCCGCGCGAAGTTGCCGGACCAAATAGGGTTGGTTGAACCAGACCGCTTCGATAGTCCCCGAGGCATCAGCCACAACACTGGTTGTGATCTCCCTGCCCCCACGTGTCTTGCGGCTGCGGGTCTCCCAGACCGTGCCGACGACGGTGACTTCCTCTCCATATTCGAGTTGGTTGATCGGCTTGAGGGTACTATAGTCATCGTAGCGATGGGGATAGTGATGGAGTAGATCATCCACCGTGGCAATACCCAGTCGACGCAAGCGCCCCATGTAAGCAGTGCTAACTCCAGGCAGGCTGCTCACCGGTGCATCCAGACCTGTGCCAGGACCCTCAGGCTGTGGGGCTGCTGGGGTAGGGGCAGCGGGAGTAGGCGCCGGTTGGGAACCCGGCTTGTGTGGTGGAGGTCGACGCGGAGGTGTTGTCTCTGTCCTCGCGCTCATCCGGCTCAGAATGCCGTCTATGGTCTGGGCTCGACGAGCTTTGTCGAACTCGGCATATTGAAGCAAGAGATCGGCAATCTCGTTGATCTGTTGGTTCAGGTTCTCATCCTGGCTTTGCCCCAGGGATTCCTTTCGCCAGTTTTCAGCAAAGCTCTCCAGCCCACCAATCACCGCCCGGTTGTGGTAGCCTTGGCTCTGTTCCAATCGCAGGATCTTTTCCAGTTTATCGTAAGCGGCGGGCATTAAGCCTCCCAAGGTTCCTCGATTCCGTCACTTTTGCGTTACACAGGCAAGTCCCACTGCCCCAGGACCCGCGTGGCTGGCAATGGTCACCCCTGCCGGGTGGATGAGCGGGTCCCCTGTGGGGAGAGAGAGCTGCAATTCGTCAGCCACTCTTTGCGCCAGCTCAGGAGCATCGGTGTGCAAGACGATGGCCCGCTCCAATGGTCCCAGGGCCTGGACTCGTTCCACCAGCCGGCCCAGCGCACGTTGCAGAGTACGAGCTCGCTCAAGGAGGTTGATCTCACCCTGTCGCACTTCGATCATCGGCTTGATGCGCAACAGGGTACCGATCATGGCCCGCATCCAGCCAACACGGCCGCCCCGGTGAAGGAATTCAAGCGTATCAAGAACCGCCAGCACCTGAGAGCGGGGCTTCATCCCTTCGACAAGCATTGCGATCCGCTCCACAGACGCTCCACGCTGTGCCGATTCGGCAGCAGCTACGACCATCCAGCCATACCCCATGGTCACCTGCTCCGAATCGACAACCTTGACCTGGACTCCAGAGGTGTTCCTGGCCGCTACTGCCGCCGAACTGAACAAACCGCTGTACCTTGATGCCAGGTGGATCGAGACAATCTCGTCCGTCTCCTGGGCCAAATTCCGATACGCTTCCTCGTAGACGGCCGGAGGCGGCGCTGCAGTGGTCGGGATCACACGTGTGGTGCGCAACTTTTCGTAGAACTGCTGCTTCGTCAGCTCCACATCCTCGCGATAGCTCTCGGCTCCAAACACCACATAACTGGGGATGACGGTAATCCCCAATTCAGCAATCATGCCTGCCGGTATATCCGCTGTACTATCGGTGACAACTCGAACCATCTCCCCGTCACCTTCTACTCATCACCAGCCGCCAGAGCGCACACCCCAACCGCCCCGAGTCCCAAATGTGTCGCCAATCCTGACCCTGCCGGCTCTGCGGCTATCTGGCCATCGGGACTCAAGTCCGACAACTGGTCAGCGAGATTCTCGGCCAGTTTCGTGGCACCGGTATGCAGCACCACCACCTCAGCCAGCGGTCCCCAATCGCGTACCATCGACTCCAACCGCTTGAGCGCCCTCAAGCGCGTGCGGGCTTTGGCCACGATCTCCACATGGCCGCTTTGGATGGCGATCAATGGCTTGAGCTGGAGCGCCGTTCCCAGGGCAGCCGTCACCTGGCTGATACGCCCTCCCTTGTACAGGTAGTCCAGGGTGTCGATCATAGCCAGAGTACGCAGTCGGGGCAACATCGCTCGCACAGCGCGCCCGATCTCACCTTGTGTCGCCCCAGCTTGGGCGAGTTTGGCAGCCTCTATCACGGCCCAACCCATTCCCATCGATACCTGGCCCGAGTCGATCACCTCCACTCGTGAAGGTTCCGGCAGCGTCTGGGCTGCAGCCCAGGCAGCATTGAGGGTACCGCTCAGGTTACCTGGCAAATGGATCGAGACGACCGTTGTACCCTCTCCCGCC
>JASFHU010000642.1:0-3696 GCA_050123055.1 Anaerolineae bacterium | reverse complement strand
GGTTGACAATGTTGCTGTGAGGACGCAGATCGTTCTTGTCTTTGTGTTGCTTGGCCTTGTCCCGCTGGTCTCGAGTGCGGTACGGACGGCGAGTTGTAGTGCGGGGCTGACGCGGGCGTTGCAGCAGACGGTCTTGGAAGTCGTAGAAGGTGCCCACGCCTGGCGTGTCGTTGGGCTGGAAGCCGCTGCTGAGGGCGTAGAAGCGGTCGTCGCGCATCATCCCGACCCAGACAGGGAAGCTGGTGACGCCGCAGAGCATCATGGCCAGACAAGAGCGGAGCATGGAGACCGGCTCACGCCCCAGGCATCCCAACCTGTCCGAATAGAGGGTAGCCAGGAGGGGATAGGCATGGTCCAGGTTGGTCTCTCTCAGCTTCTCCCAGACGTGGTAGTGCCGATGGTCGGTGCGCAGGCCGCCGTGGCGGCGCGAATAGGCAAGCGCAGAGCGGACATAGCGCTTGTGAGAAACGAGTGGTGGTATCATGAGTAGCCCCCTTTCTGCCTGAAATGAGTCAGGCACGTACGATTGGATTCCGTAGTGCCTATGATGCCATACAGGCAGATTGGGGGTGAAATCTTAAAATGGTGGAGGTCTCAGGCTGTCTCCCCCGCGTAAAAGGGGGTTGTGGGACTTTCCGAAAGGTCTAAGGGGTGGAAAGGAGGTATTGGTTGTAGCGAATCCTTCTTGAACACGAACCCGTAGAGCCCGACGACAGCCAATGCCTCCACCTACCCCGTGCCCTCATACCATACTGGCGGAGATGAGCGCGGATCAGGGCAGTCCTGTTGGTGATGCTGCCGTTGATAGCCGTGTTCCATACGCCGCCGGCGATCGCCGGCGGCGCCACCACAGTCAACCTCAGAAACTGCGAACCTTGAACTCGCCCCCAACGAGGGTTCCGGCTACCGTCACCTCAGGGTAGCCATCGGGGCTGAGGTCAAAGATCTCGCGGTCGAAGACGGCCAAATCGGCCAGTTTGCCCTGGCTGACACTCCCTTGCCGTCGTTCCTGGCTGCTGGTGATGGCGGCGGCCATCGTGAAGCCGTGGATCGCCTCGGCCAGGGTCAGTTTCTGCTCAGGATACCAGCCCCGGTTGAACGGGCTTTCGGGCCGCTGCCGCATCACCGCGGCCATAATGCCCGGCCAGGGATCGATGGGCGCAAAGGGTGCGTCCGAGCTAAAGACAACGACGGCCCCCGTGTCCAGAACGTCGCGGTAGGTGTGGGTGAACCGGCCTCGCTCGCCCAGGATCCGATCCACCACCTCTGCATCAGGGATCACGTGATAAGGATTCATCGAGGCAATCAAACCCAGGGGGGCCAGCCGCTCTCTGTCGGCCGGAGGACAGATCTGCAGATGCTCGATGCGATGCCGCAGGTGTTGGGGGGGAATTCCTCTCTCAGCTTCATCACCGCGTACGGCTTCAAGCACATCGAGCACGTCGTGGACGGCTCGATCGCCAATGGCATGGATGGCCAGGCTCAGGCCCTCCCTGCTCGCCCGCAAAGCTTGCTCCAGCATCAATGCCTTGTCGGTGACGGTGATGCCATAGTTTTGGGAGTCGTCTCCATAAGGCGCGAACAGCAGTGCGGAACGCGTCCCCAACGCACCGTCGGCAAAGATCTTGATGCTGCCAAAACGGAGCCAGTCGTCGCCGAACCCACTTTGCAAACCAAGCGCGATGGCCTGGTCCAGGAGGTCAACCGGCAGGTTTTTGATCACGCGCAGTCCCAGTTGTCCTTGCCGGTGTAACGACTGCAGAGCTCGAAACGATGTTGTGCCGTCCAGGTCGTGGAGGCCCACCAGCCCCACCTGCCAACATAGCTCCTGGGCCTTGAGCATCGCCTCCGCCAGCCTGGCTGTGCTCAGGGGCGGGACGTGCCTGGAGACCAGTGTGACGGCCTCTTCGAACAGAATGCCGGTGGGGTTGCCCTGTTCGTCCCGCTGGATCTTGCCCCCCGGGGGATCGGGTGTCTGGGCGGTGATTCCCGCAATCTCCAGCGCCCGGCTGTTGACCCAGGCTCCGTGCAGAAAGATCCTGTGATCGAGCAGGACCGGGCAATGGGGGGCCACACGGTCCAGATCAGCGGCGGTTGGCGTGGCCGAGTCTGGCCACCCGTCGCTGGCCCAGCCATAGCCGTGTACCCATTCTTCGGCTCCCTTGCCGGCCGCCGCCTGGCTCACTCGACGCAGGGCTTCCCGCAGCGAAGGGACCCCACTCAAGTCGGTGCGGATCAGGGTGGCGGCCAGCCTCTCGAAGTGCACGTGCGCATCGACGAGGCCCGGCGTGACGCTCCGGCCACCCAGGTTCACGATCTCTGTGTCCTTGTTTGCCAAGGGCAAGATCTCGCCATTGAGGCCCACGGCCACGAGGATCCCGCGGTCTATGGCCACGGCCTCGGCTCGGGGTTTTTTGGGATCCACGGTGTGGATATGGCCGTTGTGCAAGATCAAGTCAGTCATCGGGCTGCCTCACTCTCTGTTCTGCGCAGACTGCAGAACAACCCCTTCGCAAGAAGGGGTTGTCGCTATGCATAGTACAGCTCAAGGACGTATGCGAAGCCTACCCTGCCGGTATACGCAAAAGTGGCTGGCAAGCTGGTCTCCGTAGCGGTTGACGATCTCTTGCACGACCTGAACCTTCGTGTCTCGGTTGGCTCCAGGCATCCGCAGCAGAAGGACACCGGCATGTGGTTGCTGCGAATGGTAGACCAACTCACCAAAGTCGGTGTCCATGGTGAGGATGATGCGCTGCTCGCCATGGGCAAGGGAGAGCAGATCTCTATCTGGCAGACGCCAGTCCACATCACCGGCGAAGGTCACATCGTGACCGCTATTCCGCAAAACATCGGCAACGGCAAGTCCAACGTTCACGTCCATTAGAAACCGGAGCGAACTCATGCTGGAACCGGGATGTCAATGGGATAGATACGCTCGGAAGCGACGACATCGCGGGCATACAGCAAGACCGCCCGGATGTCGTCAGGCTCAAGAGCGGGATAGTCCTCGAGGAGCTCCTGTTCAGGCACACCGGCCGCAAGGGCATCTAGTATCTGCTCAACACTGATGCGCATCCCGCGAATAGTTGGCTTCCCTACCAATGTTCCTGGATTGACGGTGATTCGCTTCAATAGTTCCTCTCGGTCCATGTTCCTCTCCCGCACTACCACTGTTATGAGGATTATACTCCACTTCGTGCCATTCCGCAAGGTGCAGATGGGCGGCCTTGTGGCACCGGGTGCCAGGGTTGTTGCCTTGTCTCTTGACCAGCGCGAGAAACCGGGTCCTTACTCACTCGGCGGCAGTCACCTGTTTAGCCTCAGCCTGACCCATGTGACAAGTGTCCCTATAGAGGTTTTTGTCGACTTTGCTAGAGCCCAAAAGGGATGTGGTGTGGTGAGCGTTCCGTGGTGTGCAATTGCCGCCCTGGTCTGGGTATGGTATAATCGCTCTGGGCTCAGCGACTCTACAACTCGCGTGCCAAAGCATCGAGTTTTCTGTGACTGCCATGGGTGGCGGAAAAGACGCAACGCCCAAAGCCATCTAGTCGTCGAATCTGAAGGGAGAAGGGGAATGAGCGCTGAAGAATTGGTGAAACTGGCCGCTGAAGCTTATGTGTACGGCTATCCAATGGTTTATACCATCGAAGAGCAGATCAAACATGCCGGGGGCGGGCATCCCAGTACGGGACCCGC
>JASFHU010000641.1:0-3697 GCA_050123055.1 Anaerolineae bacterium | reverse complement strand
ACCAAGGTTGGTGATTGCCCACAAGTGGTCTGAGATTTGAAAACTCCGCCCAACGCAGTATGCTTGGGAGTGCGAACAACCCAAAAACTGCGGAGGGCGAAGCCATGACTAGCATACTGCAAAAGGGTATCATTGACAAGCTGCCGGCGGTCGAACTCTCAGCCACGCTGGATCTGTTTCTGGAACCCGTCTTGATGCATCTGCCGGAGAAGCGGCTGCGGGAAGTTGGGAAGCTGGCAGTGCAAGGGGTGTTGGGTGGACAATCGCCGATGGTGACCCAAATGGCCCGAGGCGTGGCGCGAGAGGGCACGACGGTTTGGCCCACGGCGAAGCGGTTGTATCGCTTCATCTGGAACCCACGATTCACCCACCGGGCTTTGCTGAAGGGGTTATATGGGATTGCGCAGCGCAGTGTGGCCGCGCATGCGCCGTCGCATCTGGTGGTGGCCTTGGACCCGGTGAACTTTGAGAAGCCCTATACCGAGCAATTGGAGGGGGTTTCTACGGTGATGAAAAGCACACCCCCGCCGCCGAAAGGGCAAGAGAAACGGCTGACATCGGGCTATCCGGCGATGACGGCCACGGTGGTCAATCTGCCGGAGCCTGTGATCACCTATGCCAATTGGTTCTCCTATCGCACGGCTGACTTTGTGAGTGAGAATCGGGAGATCTACCGCGCCATTCGCATCACCCGAGCCCTCTTCCCTGACGCCAAGTTGCGTTTCGTGGCCGATTCTGGGCTAGACGACCAAAAGATCTTTGCCCAGATGAGGCGCGTGCGCGCTGAATTCATTATCCGTGCGAAACACAATCGTTGGATCGAGGTCTACAACGACCGGCTCGACCGCTGGGAAGAAGAGCTGTTGGACGATCTGACTGCCACCGTGCCGCTGTCGCTCAAGCTCCGGGTGGCTTTCACCCACGCCCGCAGAGTACGAGTCGTGGACAGGGAATTCGGCTGGCTCAAGATCCGTCTGCCGCGAACACGACAGGTGCTGTGGGCTCTGGTTGCGCATGACCCCAGATCTGGTCACGACTTAGTCTTGATTACCAATATGCCTATCTACTCGGCCGCTGATGCCAAAAAGGTATACACCGAATGGCGACATCGGCCTCAGATCGAACATACCTACCGCTTTGACCAAGAAGATGGTTTGGATGTCGAGGATATGCGGGTCCAGACCATGGAGCGCATGCGACGAATCTTTGTCCTGGTCCTGCTCGCTGCTCTGTTCGTCTACCATATCGCCCATGCCTGGCCTCAATCCATGGTTCTGTGGCTCCGCAACCTGGGAGGCAAACTGGGTCTCTCCTCTGACCTCGATGGCCCTTATGTGCTCCTGGCCGGGATCAGCGCCGTCTTTCTCACCATCTCCACGCTGGCATTCGCGGCACAGCATCCTTTCCCCAGGAGCGGAGCTACTTATGGGTAATCACCAACAAGATAAAACTCCCCAAAATGGCCAACTTAGAATTCCCCAGCTCAAACGTTCTGTTGCTGGGTTAGTCCTCCTTCTTCGTCTCGGCCAGCTCGGTGAACACACCGGCTTTGCGTTGCTCGCGCAGCCGGTAACTCTGGCCACGGATGTTGATCGTCGTCGAGTGATGCAAGAGCCGGTCGAGGATGGCGGCTGCCAGGACCTGGTCGGCAAAGATGTCCCCCCACTCGCCGTAGGACTTGTTCGAGGTCAGGATGACCGAGCCGCGGCCGTAACGACGGCTGATGAGCTGGAACAGAAACTGGGCTGTCATCCGGTCCAGCGGGAAGTAGCCCATCTCATCCAGAATCAGGAGCTTGGGCCGACAGAGGGTGCGCAGTCGATGGTCGAGGCGGTCCTCTTTGGCATCGCGGTGAAGTTGACCCAAGAGGTCGACCATGGTTGTGAAGTACACGCTGGTGGCCTGCTTGATAGCGGCCATGCCAAGTGCGATGGCCAAGTGCGTTTTCCCCACACCAGGTGGACCCAGGAACAGCACGTTCTCACCATGAGCGATGAAGCTCAAGGTTGCCAACTCTCGAATCTGTCGCTCGTTGATGGCTGGCTGGAAAGCAAAGTCAAACTGGTCCAAGGTCTTTATGAAGGGAAAATGAGCCAACTTGGTCTTCATGGCCACATCCCGTTCGTAGCGGGCCGACACCTCGGTATCCAGTAATTGGTCCAAGAACTCGACGTAGGTCCAATCGTGCTTGGCCGCCTCCTGGGCAACGTCGTCCACGCGTTCGACCATCGTGGTCAACTTGAGCCGCGCCAGATGAGCCTGCACCCGCGGATAGGCCACATCGCTCATCTCGCCACCTCCAGGACTTGGTCGTACCAGGATAGAGGTCTGGCCTCAACCTCGGGGGCGAGGGGCAGGTCGCCCCAATCCTCAGGAGGCAGGACTTGCATCGCCTGGGGCCGCCTGGCAGGCCGCGAGTTGCTGCGGATGCCCTCATAGTGGGCGGCTACGGCGATGCGTTGGTTGTGCCCGACCACCACCTGATGACGGGCGATTTCATCATCTTCGGCGTTGAGAACGATCAGTTGACCATCTTCGATCTCTTTCACTTCCACCGTTTTTCTGGCGTATTCTGCTGGCACGGAGTAGTAGTTGCCGTCATAGCTGATGAAGCAGTCTTTGCTGACGCGCCGGAAGGAGATCAGACTGGTATCGTAGTCCGGCTTGCCAGCTAGGGACTGCAAGGGCTCCATAGCCAGCCGCTCAAAGGGTACCTCACCCGTTGTCCCGTGGACCCGCACGTTGGCCGTCATATCTAGCCAGCCTATCGCCTGCTCATTCAGATCGGCCAGGCCAAAGAATCGGAGCCCGGGCCAGAAGTTGCCCCGCACGTAGCGGATCCCCGACTCGACCTTGCCCTTGGTTTGGGCCCGGTATGGACGGCAGGCCTTGGGCGTGAAGCCGTAGTAGTGGGCAAAGTCAAGGTAGCGCGGGTTCCAGTGAATGGTCCCATCGGCTTTCCGTTCCAGAACTGCCGTCTTAAGATTGTCGTGCAACACCACCTGTGGCACGCCACCCAGGTACCGGAAGGCATGGATGTGACAGCGAAGCCACCAAGCTGCATCGGCCGAGACCGTAAACTCCAGGTAGGAAGCTCGCGACCAACCCAGGGTCATCACAAAGCCATACAGCTTGCGTCGTCGCCCTTGATGTTCGATGTATCCAAAATGGCCCCAGTCTACCTGCGCCTGCTCGCCTGGCAGCGTCTCGAAGCGGACAGTGGCTTCCTGTCGCCGTGCTTCTCGGTAGGGCTGCACAAAGTATTTGAGCGTGCTCTTGCCGCCCTCATACCCCTGTTTCCGGATCTCAGCCAACAGCTTATTGCAGTTGAGTACCCCTTCCTCGATGCGCCTTTCCAGGTAGGGTACAAAGGGATCGAGTATGCTGGCCCGTTTCTTCCGCTTCTTCGGTGGCGGGTTGACTGGGCCATTCACGATGGATCGAATCGTCTTGCGGTCATGCCCCGTGGTGCGGGCAATCTCGCTGATGGTCACGCCTCTGCGGTGCAAGTCCTTGATCATGAATCGGTCCTCCACTTTCAGCATGGGTGGCCTCCTCTTCGACACTCCGGCTAACCGGACCATTGTGCCGTAAGTCAGACCACTTGACAAAAGTGGGGAATTTGTTATTGGCCCTTTTGGGGATTTTACCATTGGCCGTGACAGCGCCGGGCGGCCTCTATCTGCTTTGCCCAGCG
>JASFHU010000640.1:0-3702 GCA_050123055.1 Anaerolineae bacterium | reverse complement strand
CGCGCCAGCGGGCTCGTGCTTTGTAGGGTACAAACTGGAGGGTACCATGGACTATCGGTTTTTGGGCAGGACGGGGCTGAAGGTGAGCGAGCTCTGTTTGGGAGCCATGACCTTTGGCCGCGAGACTACGGAAGAGATCAGCCACCAGATCCTCGATCGTTTCGTCGAGGCGGGTGGCACGTTTATCGACACGGCCGACGTCTACACGCGGGGGGCATCGGAGGAGATCCTGGGCCGCTGGCTGAAGGGGCAGCCCCGCGATGACCTGGTCATCGCCACCAAGGTCCGCTTTCCGATGGGTGAGGGGCCCAACGATGCGGGCCTGAGCCGCAAGCACATCCTGGCCGGCGTCGAGGCCAGCCTGCGCCGCCTGGGCACCGACTACATTGACCTCTACCAGGTCCATTGCTGGGATGAGACCAGCCCGCTGGAGGAGACGCTGAGCGCGCTGGACAGCCTGGTCCAGAGCGGCAAGGTGCGCTACCTGGGAGCCAGCAACTATGCCGGCTGGCAACTGCAGAAAGCCATCGACCTGAGCCGGCATCGGGGCTGGGAGCGGTTTGTCAGCTTGCAGCCGCTGTACAACCTGCTCGACCGCGACATCGAGCTGGAGCTGCTGCCGGTCTGCCAGAACGAGGGGCTGGGCATCATCTGCTGGAGTCCGCTGCGCGGCGGCTGGCTGACCGGACGGTATCGCCGGGGCATGGCCGCGCCGCCCGAAGGCAGCCGCGTGCAGGCCGCGACGGAGCAGGGCTGGAGCGAAGCGTGGGAAGTCTATGACAACGAGCACACCTGGAGCGTGCTGGACGAGCTCCAGAGCGTGGCCGAGGAGACCGGGAAAACACCGCCCCAGGTGGCCCTCAACTGGCTGCTGCAACGCCCCGGCGTCACCGCGCCCATCGTCGGCGCGCGCACGCTGGAGCACCTGGAGAGCAACCTGGGAGCCGCCGGCTGGAAGCTGGATAGCGAACAGATGGAGAGGCTCAACCAGGTGAGCGAGCGGCCGCTGCCATTCTATCCCTACGGCATGATCCACGGCGCTCGCAGGCAGTAGGCCAGCAGAAGAGGAGACCAACCCTATGCCCAAGATCGCGTTCATCGGCGCGGGCAGTGTCGTCTTTACCCGCAACCTGAGCAGCGACATCCTGCTGACCCCGGCGCTACAGGACAGCACCATCAGGCTGATGGATATCGACCCCGAGCGGCTGGCCCAGGCCCGCGAGCTGGTGCAGGCCATCGTCGACCGGCGGGGGCTCAAGGCGCGGGTAGAGGCCACGCTCGATCGGCGCGAGGCGGTGCGGGAGGCCGACTATGTCATCACCACCTTCCAACAAGGTGGGTTGGAGGCCTATCCCCTCGACATCGAGATCCCGCTCAAGTATGGCCTGGAGCAGTGTGTGGGCGATACCCTGGGACCGGGCGGTGTCTTTCGCGCCCTGCGCAGCATTCCGGTCTTTATCGACCTGTGCCATGACATGGACGAGCTGGCGCCCGATGCCCTGTTGCTCAACTATGTGAACCCCATGGCGGCCAACTGCTGGGCCCTGAGCGAGGCCACCGGACGCCCGTTTGTGGGCCTGTGCCACAGCGTGCAGGACACGAGCCAGATGCTGGCCGGGTGGGCGGGCGTGCCCTACGACGAGGCGGTGTACCTGTGCGCGGGCATCAACCACCAGGCCTTTTTCCTCGAGTTCCGACATGGTGACGAGGACGTCTATCCCCGCATCTGGGAGGCGATCGAGCGGCCCGCGGTCTATGGCCGGGAGCCGGTGCGCATCGAGCTGATGAAGCACTTTGGCTACTTTGTGACGGAATCCAGCGGCCACGCCAGCGAATATGTGCCCTATTTCCGCAAAAGCGCCCAAATGGTGAACGAGGACCTGGTGCCGCGCTTTGTGGACCCGGTCAACGACTGGTATGGCCTTGGCCGCACGGGTGGCTATCTGCGGCACTGCTTCGAGCGCGTTGCCGAGTCGCAGCAGGAGTACCGGGAGCTGCTGGACGGCGTCAAGGATCTGCCGGCGGAACGCACCGCCGAGTATGGCTCGTTCATCATCGAAGCCCTGGAGACCAACGTGCCGGCGCGCATCAACGGCAACGTCCGCAACTGGGGCGTGATCAGCAATTTGCCCGAGGGCTGTTGCGTGGAGGTGCCCTGCCTGGTGGATGGCAACGGCGTCCAGCCGACGGCCGTGGGTGCCCTGCCGCCCCAGATCGCGTCTCTCAACCGGACCAACGTCAACGTCCAGGAGCTGATCGTGCACGCCGCCCTGAGCGGCGAGGTCGAGGCGATCTACCACGCGGTGCAGCTCGATCCGCTCACGGCTGCCGTGTGCACGCTGCCGCAGATCCGGGCCATGGTGGACGAGATGCTGGCTACCCAGGCGCAGTGGCTGCCGCAGTTTCGGATTCAAGGATAGAGGGAGGTAGCTGTGAAAGAGATTTCTATCGGTGCCCAGGTCGAGTGTCCAGATGGTCCAGTGGGACGCACGACGTCTTTGATCGTGGATCCCAAGAGCTTGATGGTGACCCACTATGTGGTCAAAGAGAAAGAGTCTCCCCAGGCCGAGCGATTGGTCCCTGTCGAACAGGTGCTGGAGAGCAGCCCGGAGTTGATCCGACTGGCCTGCACCACTGGCGAGTTTTCCGATCTGGAGCCCTTCCGCTTCACCGAAACGCGCCAGGCCGACATTCCTTCCTACACGGGGCCGGCCTTCCTCCAGACAGGCCACGAGATCCGGGCCTTCGAGTTCGAACTGACCCACGTTCCGCGGGGCGAGCTGGCCGTGTCCCTGGATTCAAAGGTGGAGGCCAAGGACGGCGTGGTGGGCCGGGTGGATGGGCTCTTGACCGACGAGGAGTCCGGCCAGATCACCCACCTGCTCATGCGCAAGGGCCATGCCTGGGGTCAGAAGGAGGTCGTCCTGCCAGTCTCCGTCGTAGACGCCGTCGAAGGCGACACCGTCTACCTCACGATCGACAAACAGACCGTCTCGACCATGCTCAGTCTGCCCGCCAGGTGGGGGCACCAGCCGTCTGAAGCCGAGCTGGAGGATCTGCTTGGCGGTCAGGACGCAACCGAATAGAGCCACAGGGGGCGGCGGCCGGCGGATACACAGCCTCGGGGCTGCCATCGAGCCGCAGCGTCGCGCCCCCGCCAGATCTGAACTTAGAGGAGTCAACCATGCCCAAGATCACGTTGATTGGAGCGGGGAGCACGGTGTTTGCCCGGAACCTGATGGGCGACATCCTGAGCTTTCCCGAGCTGGCCGGCTGCACCCTCGCATTGCACGACATCGACGAGGAGCGGCTGCGCACCTCCGAGATCGTGGCCCACAAACTGGCCGGTACCCTGGATGTCCAACCAACCATCGAATCCACCACCGACCGTCGCGCGGCCCTGGATGGCGCCGACTATGCCATCAGCATGTTCCAGGTGGGCGGTTACGAGCCCAGCACGGTGATCGATTTCGAGATCCCCAAGAAATATGGCCTGCGCCAGACCATCGCCGACACGCTGGGTATCGGCGGCATCATGCGCGGCCTGCGCACCATCCCCGTCATCCTGGACATGTGCCACGACATGGAGGAGCTCTGCCCCGACGTGACCTTTTTGAACTATGTGAACCCCATGGCCATGCTCTGCTGGGCCATCAACGAGGCCACCAGCATCAACACCGTGGGACTCTGTCATAGCGTGTT